>JAGWIL010000115.1 GCA_028866335.1 Rhodospirillales bacterium | reverse complement strand
CGCCGCAGCGCGCCGCGACGCCGCTGCCGCCGCCGCCGCCCCCGCCTGGGGTCCCACACCGGGGCCCGCCGCCGCCAAAGGCGGCGGCGAAGCGCGGCGCTGAGCCCGCCGCTCGTGCGCCATCGTCTGAGCGCATGGAGACGGCGTCGGCGGGGGACAGCCCCGGTGCTCCGCGCGGGCGGCACCGCCGCCGCAAAGCCAAGGCGGCCCGGCACGGCGACTCGCCCACCCACTCGCGTGCGATGAGCCTGGACGAGGAGTTCAGCCAGGCGGGCGGCGCGACTTCGGCCCCGGGTGCGTCCCCCCTGCAGCGCGGCGCCGACGCCCCCGCGGGCCCCGACGGCGGCGCGCTGCGCGCCGCGCTGGAGGCGCTCTGTGCTGCCGCAGCCGCCACCGGCATGGTGTACGAGCCGTGCCACCTGCCGAGCGTGCTGAGTGCGCTTCGCACCCAGCGCGGAGACCTCTGCGATCGGGTGGCTGTGCTGGACCCCGCTTCGCCGGACGGCCAGGACTTCAGCCGCATCGCTTTCGCCGCGGCGGTGCACAACGGTGCGCTTAGCGCGCCGGCGGACCCGGTCGCCGGGGCGGTGAACCAATACCTCGAGGACTTCGCCTACGGCTACTCGGTGGCTCACCGCGTCGACAAGCACGCCCTCATCGCTGCGATCTTCCGTAAGGATCCGGCGGCCTGGCGGGCTTGCGCCGGGATCTCCACGGCGGGTGAGCTCGCCGGCTCTGTGCTGCCGGTGCCGCAGTTCCGCGCGTTGGTCATGGAGGTCGCTGTCGAGCGCGGCTTGGCCTCGCCCCTTCCGGACGGGGCCGGCGGCGGCGGCAGCGCGCCGGAGCTGGACCGGGAGTCGGAGCTTGCGCTGGACGAGCGCATCATGGCATGGATCAAGGCGGACAGGCCGGGCGTCGCTACGGCGAAGGCCAAGAACTTCCTCCGTAAATTCACGGGAGAACTTGCAGCCGAGCCGTGCGCGCGCCTGGTCCGCATCAGCCATGAGTGCTGGGAGGAGGACGCCGCGCAGCGCCGCTGGGCGGAGCTGCGCGGCTGCTTCGGCGCCCTGATCGACAAGCACCTGCCGGCCCCGCCCGGCGGGCGTGCGGCGACCAAGACGCGGTCTTCCACCGCGCCGAAGCGCTCGCAGCCGGCCACGTCGGCGGCTGCCGCCTCCCAGCGCGGGGTATGACCGATGCCTCACTTTCCTTGCGCCTGCTGTCCCTGAACTGTCAGGGGCTGTGTGGCAAGAAAAAGCGTTTGCGCCTTTTCTCCCAACTCCTTGCGGAGCGGCCGCGGGTGGACGCGCTGCTCTTGCAAGAGACGCATCATAGCTCGCCTCAGCAGGCCGCAGAGTGGCTGCAGCGCGGCCTCGGCCCTGGTCGCCCTTGGCGCGGGCATGCATTTTGGGCGGCTGGGGGAAACAGGTCGCGGGGGGTGGCTGTCTTGATTCCTGAGGGGTCCGCCTTGGGTGATCCTGAGCTCGTCTTCGCAGATCCTTCGGGCAGGTGTGTAGCGGTCGGTTGTGTGCATGCGCAGCTCCGCTTGCTCCTTGTCAGCGTGTATGCGCCGGCCACGGCCAGGGTCTATGACTCCGTGGCCGCTGAGCGCGATCATTTTTTCAGGGATGTCCTGATGCCTGCTCTGCCTCTGTCGCCTGATGTGCACCTGCTGCTGGGGGGGGATTGGAATTGTGTGGGTTCGCCTTTGGATGTGGGTGGGCAGTCCAGGTTTGAGCTCAGGTCTAGGGGCTTTGCTGGGTTGCGGGACATCATGCAGCGGCACAACTTGCTGGATGTCTGGCGCGAGCGCCACCCCAGGGCGGCCTTGGTCACTCACACGGTGCCGACGCCGAGGGGTCCAGCGACTGCTAGGTTGGATCGGTGGCTGGTTGCGGCGGATGCCCTGGGTCTTGTACTGGGTACGGGCCAGCTTCTTGGCTGGCCGGGGGATCACACTGCTGTATACATATGTCTGTCGGCCAGCGTCTGCAGGGGCCCCGGTTCATGGTCGCTGCCCGTCGACGTGCTGGCCGATCCGGGGTACTTGGAAGAGGTGCGGGGGGCATTGGCGCGGTTCCGCGCACAGGTTCTGATAGACCCGGCCCGGCCTGACGCTCAGCGCTTGCGTTGGGACCTGCTCAAGACCCGGGTGCAGCTCACGACACGACAGTTTTGCATGCGCCGCGCACAGCTGCGGCGTGCGGCGCAGGGGGGGGTGCAGCTTGCGTTGCAGCGCGCGCATGCGGCGCTGGCGGCGGCGCCCACGCCGAACGCGTGGGCGGCCCTGCAGCTCGCGCGCGCTGACTGGGACAGCCACCTAGACCGCCGCGCTGGGCTCGAGGCGATGCGCGCTCAGGCGACGTTCCAGACGCACGGCGAGTCCTCGTCATTCCTTTTCTGGCGCACGCACAACGTCACGCGTGCGCGCGCAACGCTCTGGTCGAAGGTGCGGGACTGGCGGCCCGGCGCGCCTGCGGCGCATGTCGGCCTCTCAACGGCGGCGAGCGCCGCGGCGGCGGGGGACGTCATGGCGGACTTCTTCGCCACGGACTCGCCGCATGGGGGGCTGTATGCGGTGCGCGACACAGACCCCGCCGCACAGCAACGCATGCTTAGCGACCTTGTTGGGGATTTGCGGCTCAGCCCAGGGGATGCACAGCGCATGGAGGGTGCCGACGCGGACCCACTCACGCTTGAGGAGTTGGAGGCTGCGGTCAGGTCCGCAGCGCTGGGTAAGAGCCCCGGCCCTGATGGCCTGCCTTATGAGTTCTACGTGGCGTTCTGGGAAGATATTGGGAGGGATTTCCAGGGCATGTTGCATGAGGCTTTCCGCTCGGGGGATGGGCTGTCACAAGGGGTGCTAGCTGGGACCATTGTGCAGTTATACAAGGGGGCCGGCGACTCCGCCGATCTCGGCAACTACCGCCCCATCACGCTGCTCAACTCTGACCTCAAACTCCTGTCGCGGGCCCTTGTCACGCGCTTTGCGGCGCCGTTGGCGGCGTGCATTGATGTCACGCAGTCGGGTTTCTTGCCAGGCAGGTGGATTGGGGACAACGTTCTGTTTCACCAGCACCTTGTAGACTACTTGGAGCATGAGCGCCTGCCGGGCTGCCTTGCCTTTTTGGACTTCAGAAAAGCGTACGACCGCATTGACCGCGGTTGGGTGCGGGCCTGCTGCCGGGCGCTGGGCTGCGGGCGGCAGGCCATGCGCTGGGTGGACATGTTGCTGGCGCCGCGCACGACGCGCGTGGCGTTCAACGGCTGGCTGTCGCGCGCTTTTGTGGTGAACAACGGTGTCCCGCAGGGGGACCCGCTGTCACCGTTGCTGTATCTTATAGCTTTGCAGCCGCTGTCTGCGGCGCTGCGGGCGGGGGTGGCCCGGGGGACCCTGCGGCCGGTTCTCACCGCTGAGGGCCAGGCCCTGCCCCCGGCCCACATGCTCGCTGACGATGTTTCACTTGCTTTGCAGTCTGTGCGCGATGTGGAGGTGGCTTTTGAGTCGTGTGTCTTGCCGTTCTGTGCCGCCACGGGTTCCGCACTGGGTTTGGCCAAGTGTGTGGGTATGACCCTGGGTGCTCACCCCCTTATTGAGGGGTTGCATGCGCCCCTGGGCATTCCGTTTTTGGAACAGGGCGGCACCCACGTGCATCTCGGCATCCCGCTTTGTCGGCCGGCGGCGGCCAACGCTGCCGCGCAGACGGCCTTTGACGCGGCGGCGGGTGGCATCAGGGGGGCCGTCGCGCACTGGTCAGCGCATCGCTTGTCGCTGGTGGGTCGTTCGCACGTGGGGAAGCAGGCCTTGTATGCGCGCCTCGTGTACCTTGCTACTTTTTTGCTGCCGCCCGCTCAGGGGCCCTCTTCGGAGGCCGCGCTGACGGCGCTGATCTTGGAGTATGTAAATTCGGGTCGGGTGTTGCGGGGTGGTCAGCAGCGCTCGCGTATGCGGCCGGCAGCGGTCTTTCAAGCCCTTCACTGGAAGCAGGGGGGGGCGTCCGCGCCGCATGCACCGCCAGCCTTCGCGGCGCTGCGCGCCAAAGTGATCTTGCGCTTGCTGCACCCGGGCGATCTGCCATGGAAGCTGCTGGCGCGCAAGCACTTTCACTTTCCATTGGGCTTGGGCATTCTGGCTGCCCCTCAGCATCCGCTGGCACCCGCCGCGCTAGCTGCGCTGCCGCCGCGGTGGCGCGCATGCGTGAGGGCCGTCTGGAGTCTGCGCTGCCACCGAGCGGCAGCTTTGGAGGGTTTTGATTTGGCACAGGTGGGCGCTGAGTGCATTCATGGGAACCCGGCTGTGTGGGTGCAGCAGGCTGGCGACCGCTCGCACCCGCGGCCGCAAGACTTTGCGCCTGCCTTGCGTTTGCGCGACGTGCCGCTGGACAGACTGGCAGAACTTGCGCTCCCACCTACTTGGCATGGGAAGTTGCAGGCTCTGGCAGGCCTCACACCGGACTCTTGGCAGTGGTGGCAAGATCAGCACACACGCGCAGTCTACCGGCTGGGGGTGCAGGGGGGTCTCGTGGGCGGCACAGCGCTTGAGTGCACCGCTGGGGGGGTCTTGCGGGAGGTAGGGTCAGCGGGGGCGGTGCCGGGGGGGATGAGGGCGGTGGCGGTGTTGGTGGTCGGGGAAGAGCAGCCAGCGGATGGGCCCAGCCAGGGCCCGGAGCAGCCAGCCCACGCACCGCCAACTCTGCTGCTCTTGGGGCCTGTTGACACCCTGCACGTGCACCCAGCTTCGTGGGCCATGGGCTCGGCGCCGCTGCTCGGCGTGACGGTTGCGCTGGCCACGTGTCGCCTGGTCAGCTTGGCGGCGCGGCAAGCTGCGCCAGATCGCTACGTGTTTGGGGTGGGCCTGCGGCCCCGCATCTGGCCAGCTGTCGATGGCCCAGATGGGGGGCTGCATGCCGTGGAGGAGGTCTGGGGCAGGTTGCATGCGCGCCATCAGCGCGGCGGTGCGGCGGCTGGTCAGGCCGGCCGCCGCCGCGCCCGCAGCGCTTCACCGCCGCACTACTTGGACGGCGCGGCTTGGCGCCCGCCGGCGCCGCGCATGCATTGGAGGGAGCGGCTAGCGGAGCGGCAAGCGGCGGCCCCACCGCCGCCGCCGCAGCTGCTGGACGACGCTGTGGACCTACTCGCCCCGCCGGCGCCGGACCAGCCCCGCCCCTCTTGGGCTGGGGTCTGGCGGGACCTGGCGCATCCGCTACTGCCGCGGCAGCCGCGAGTCACGGCTTGGAGGCTGCTGCACGGCGCGCTGTCCTGCGCGGCCGAACGCTCCCTGTTTTCCGAGTGCGAGCCTTGCTGCCCTTTGCCTGCTTGCACTGGGCAGTTGCAGACTCTCACACACACATTGCTCCGCTGCCCGCTCGCAATTGCCGTCTGGGACTGGCTGGCCCGGTTCTGGGCGGCGATCGCTGGCGGTCCGGGACCCCCGCTCACGATGCCGGTGCTGCTCGGCGGCGATCGCGCCGTGTGGGACCCGGGTGGGGGCACCTGGGGCTTGTGGGTGTTCCTGCGCGTTGTCTCGCTGCATTTCCTGCACCGCGCCGCATGCGGCTCTGAGCCGGGCAATCGCTGCCCGGCGCGGGTCGCGGCGGAGGTGCTCGCCGCCGTGCGCGCGGCCATCCTGTACGAGTGGACGCTCGTGGCGCCGCCGCCGCCGGGCCCCGCGTCGGTGCCCGAGTCCTGGCTGCGGGGCCGTACCACCCACATGTCCCGGG
>JAGWIL010000543.1 GCA_028866335.1 Rhodospirillales bacterium | reverse complement strand
ACGCCAATGCCCAGGGGTTGCTGGCGGGCAATATGGAAAATTGGTTTGTGGTGCTACGGGTGCTTTACACACGGAACTAATCTCGTTTTTTCTCCGGCAGAATGCTCACCGTGCAGGTCATCCCCGCCACCAGGTTCACGCCTGAGGGAATTTTATCCAGCACAATCCGCACGGGTATGCGCGCAGCCAGACGAACCCAGGTGAAGGTTGGATTTACATCAGCCAGCAAGGTGGGTGCGGCGATGCGTTCAGAATCCGCGATGCCCGCCGCGAAGCCTTGCACATGGCCATCTATCGCCGGGCCGCCTTGCAGCAATTCCACCTTGGCTTGGTCCCCGGGTTGAATATGGCGGAGTTTCGTCTCCTCGAAATAACCGTCTACATATAAGGAGTCGGTATCGACGATGGCCATAACCGCGCTGCCCGCAGCGACATAGTCACCCGGTTGCATAGAGAAATTTGTGAGCACGCCGTTTACCGTGGCGCGAACAGTGGTGCGTTGCAAATTGAGCTGCGCCACGCCGATATCCGCTCGCGCCGCCGCGTAAGCTGCCTGTGCGGCTTCATATTCCGCCTTCGCTGCACGGGCCTGTGTGCTGGCATCATCCCTTGCGATGGCGGAGGTGGCGTTGGCGGAGAGTGCCGCATAGCGTGCGGCATTCTGTTCGGCGTTTTGCATCGTGGCCTGCGCTTTGGCCTGGGTGGCGTTGGCTTGCGCCAGGGCGGCATTTACCTGCGCCAACGCCAGGTTAAAGCGCGCTGGGTCAATCTGGAACAAGGGCTCGCCTGTATGCACGAATTCATTGTCATGCACGAAAACCTTTACCACCGGGCCTGAGACATCCGGTGCCAGTGAGACAATATCCGCGCGTACGCGGCCATCGCGCGTCCAGGGGCTTTCCATATAATAGATCCAGAGTTGCCAGCCGACGATGCCAGCCAGAACCAGCGCGCCCAGCGTGACGATGAAACGGTAGATGAGGGAAACGGGTTTCATGGCATTCCGAACTTAAAAATAATGGTTGGCCGCCAGGCTGATAAGCCCGGTGAGCATGATGAGCAGGCAAAGGTCGAAGAGCGGGCGGTGCCAGATGAAACGGTAAACACCCAGCAG
>JAGWIL010000542.1 GCA_028866335.1 Rhodospirillales bacterium | reverse complement strand
TTCCTGCTCACCGAAAAGCCGCCCATGACGCATGTGGTGCTCACCGGCCGTAACGCGAAACCGGCACTCATCGAGGCGGCTGATCTCGTGACTGAAATGGCCGCCGTGAAGCATCCGTTCCGGGACGGTATCAAGGCCCAGAAGGGTGTGGAATTTTGACCAGCAGTTTGATGCTGCAAGGCACGGGCTCGAATGTCGGCAAATCATTGCTGGTGGCGGGGCTGTGCCGCGCGGCCTTGCGGCGCGGGCTTAAGGTAACCCCGTTCAAGCCGCAAAACATGTCCAACAACGCGGCGGTCACGGCTGATGGCGGGGAGATCGGCCGCGCCCAGGCGTTGCAGGCCCTGGCCTGCGGGCTGGCGCCGATGACCGACATGAACCCCGTGCTGCTGAAGCCCGAAAGTGAGTCCGGCTCGCAGATCATCGTGCAGGGAAGCCGCGTGGCGACGCTGAAGGCGCGGGACTACGCCGCCTATAAGCCGAAACTCCTGGCCCCGGTGCTGGAAAGCTTCCACCGCCTCGCCGCCGGGCATGACCTCGTGATTGTGGAAGGGGCGGGCAGCCCGGCGGAGGTGAATCTCCGTGCCAACGACATTGCGAATATGGGCTTTGCCCAGGCTGCCCGCGTGCCGGTGGTGCTGGTGGGAGATATCGACCGGGGCGGGGTGATTGCGCAGATCATCGGCACGCAGGCCGTGCTGGCGCCGGAGGATGCGGCGCTGGTGAAGGGCTTCATCGTGAATAAATTCCGTGGCGATCCGCGATTGTTCGATTCCGGTTATGAGTTCATCCAGACTCATACGAAATGGCGGGGGTATGGCGTCGCCCCTTGGTTCGCGGATGCCTCCCGCCTGCCGGGAGAGGACGCGCAGGACCTCCGCCGCGCCCGCCCGGTGGAGGCCGCGCGAAACGCCG
Organism: Rhodospirillales bacterium; assembly: GCA_028866335.1. Next base: position 199 of record JAGWIL010000542.1, on the reverse strand, counting down.
TGAAAATCGCCTGCCTCGCCCTCTCCTGTATCGCCAATTTCGACGATCTGGACCCGTTGCGCGCCGAGCCGGGGGTGGAGCTGGTGCTGGTGGAACCTGGCCAGGCCATTCCCGGCGATGCAGCGCTGGTGATTATTCCGGGGAGCAAATCCACGCGCGGGGATTTGATGTTCCTGCGTGCCCAGGGCTGGGATATCGA
>JAGWIL010000114.1 GCA_028866335.1 Rhodospirillales bacterium | reverse complement strand
ACCACCTGCCCTTGGCGGCGCCGGGCCCTTGAGGATAAACAGGCGCCACCATGTCCGATACCGAACCCGCCCGTTACGATTTTTCAGCATCCGAACCCCATTGGCAGGCCCAATGGGAGAGCCACGCCTGCTTTAAGGCCGAGGATGTGCCCAGCGGCGACCAGCCCAAATATTATGTGCTGGAGATGTTCCCCTACCCCTCCGGCAAAATCCATATGGGCCATGTGCGCAATTACACGCTGGGCGATGTGGTGGCGCGTTACAAACGCGCCCAGGGTTTTGCCGTGCTTCACCCCATGGGGTGGGACGCGTTTGGCCTGCCGGCTGAAAACGCCGCCCGCGAAAACAACTCCAACCCGGCGGATTGGACCTATAAAAACATCGCCAATATGCGCGCCGAGCTGAAGCGCATGGGGTTTTCGCTGGATTGGTCGCGCGAATTTGCCACCTGCGATGTGGCTTATTATGGCGAACAGCAGAAACTCTTCCTGGATTTCTGGAAAGCCGGGCTGGTTGAACGCCGCGAAGCCAGTGTGAACTGGGACCCGGTGGACATGACCGTGCTCGCCAACGAGCAGGTAGTGGATGGGCGCGGCTGGCGCTCTGGCGCGCTGGTTGAGAAGAAAAAACTCTCCCAATGGTTCCTGAAAATCACCGATGCCGCACAAGACCTACTGGACGGGCTGAATACGCTCAACCGCTGGCCCGAGCGGGTGAAGCTGATGCAGGAAAACTGGATCGGGCATTCCCAGGGCGCGGAGGTCAGCTTCAAGCTGGCGGGCAGCGAAGATTCCATCACGGTCTATACCACCCGGCCGGATACGTTGTTCGGCATGTCCTTCCTCGCCATCGCGGCTGAGCATCCGCTGGCGAAAATGGTGGCCGAAACAAATCCCGCCGCGGCCGCTTTCATCGCGGAATGCGCCAGCCAGGGCACCTCGGAAGCCGCGATTGAATCCGCTGAAAAACGTGGCATCGCCACGGGGCTGGAGGTCATCAACCCCTTCACCGGCCAATCCCACCCGGTCTGGATCGCCAATTTCGTGCTGATGGAATACGGCACGGGAGCGATTTTCGGCTGCCCCTGTGGCGACCAGAGGGACCTCGATTTCGCCCGCAAATATAACCTTCCCGTGCCGGTTGTGGTCTCAGCCGAGCCCAACACCACGTCGGAAATCGCCAATAAGGCGCTGGATGGCGACGGGTTTATTGTCAATTCCGGCTTTCTTTCCGGCCTTGCCACGAAGGACGCCAAACCCGCCGCCATCGCCGAGTTGGAAAAGCTGGGCGTCGGCAAAGCGGTGCAGAACTGGCGCTTGCGCGATTGGGGCATTTCCCGTCAGCGATACTGGGGCTGCCCCATTCCGGTTATCCATTGCGAAGCGTGCGGCCCGCAGCCCGTGCCTGCGGATCAGCTCCCCGTGGAATTGCCGAAGGATGTGAGTTTCGAGAAACCCGGCAACCCGCTGGACCACCACCCCATTTGGCGGCACGTAAACTGCCCCGCCTGCGGCAAGCCCGCGACGCGTGAAACAGATACGTTCGACACGTTTATCGACAGCTCCTGGTATTTTGCCCGTTTCACCGCGCCGAACGCGCAAACCCCCACAAACCCTGAAGCGGCCAATTCCTGGCTGCCGGTGGACCAATATGTCGGCGGCATCGAGCACGCGATTTTGCATCTGCTCTATGCCCGCTTCTTCACCCGGGCCATGCACAAAACCGGCCATGTTGCGGTGGACGAACCCTTCGCCGGCCTCTTCACCCAGGGCATGGTCACGCATGAATCCTATAAGGATGCGGCGGGCAAATGGCTCTACCCGGAGGAGATTACCCGCACGGGCGACGGTGCGGTTTTAAAATCCACCGGCGAGGCCATTACCGTCGGCCGGGTGGAGAAAATGTCCAAATCCAAGCGCAACACGGTGGACCCCGGTGCCATCGTGGAACGCTTCGGCGCGGATACGGCACGCTGGTTTGTCCTCTCGGACAATCCGCCGGAACGCGATGTGGAATGGACGGAATCCGGTGTGCAGGGGTCTTACCGGTTTCTGCAACGCCTCGCCCGCGTGGGGGAGGAGATCGCCAAATCCGGCCCGGTTGCTGTGGAAACCTATGGCGCGGAGGCCAAAAAGCTCCGCCAGCTTACCCACCGCTCGATTGAAGCCATTACCCAGGCGCTGGAAAGCTTCGCCTTCAACCTGGCTGTCGCGCGGCTTTACGAGCTTTTGAACGCCGTTGCCGCGCCGGCTGAAACACCAGACATGCAGGCTGCAAGGTTCGAGGCGATGGAGATCATGTCCCGCCTCGCCGCCCCGCTTATTCCGCATCTGGCGGAGCATCTTTATGCAAAACTCCGCCCTGGCGCGGGCCTTGCCGCCCAGCAACCCTGGCCGAAAGCCGACCCGGCTTTGCTGGTGGTGGATGAGCTCACCGTGGCCGTGCAGGTGAACGGCAAATTGCGCGGCACCATATTGGTTCCCGCCGGTGCGGGGGAGGATATTGCCATTCCGCTTGCCAAGGAGGCCGTGGCGGGCACAATAGGTACGCAAACCGTTGTTAAACAAATTTATGTGCCCGGTAGGATCGTGAATTTTGTCGTTAAACCGTAAGCCTTTTGCCCTTTTTGCCCTTTTTGCCCTTTTTGCCCTCTCGGCTTGCGGGTTTTCGCCGCTTTACGGCGGGGCGCAGGGCCAGGGCGCCAGCGCGGCTCTGGAAACCGTGCAGGTGGGCAATATCCCGGATCGCACCGGGCAGGTTCTGCGCCAGGAGCTGCAACAACAACTCTACACAAACGGCGCGCCAACAACCGAACTTTATACGCTAGCGGTAAGCTACAGGGTTGTTCAAACCGGCGTGGGTATTCAGGCGGATAGCTCCACCACCCGCAACCGCTTCAACGCCACCGCCACCTGGAAACTAACGCCCATCGGCAACCCGGGTGTCACCCTCACCACTGGTAACGCCACGGCGATGGACGCGCTGAATGTGATCGACCAGCAATATTTCGCCTCGAACCTTGAGAGCGATACGGTGCAAGGCCAGCTTGCCCAGCAAATTTCCGCGCAGATTACCGCCCAGCTTACCGCCTGGTTTCGCCTCCATCCTAATTCATGAAGCTGGGTGCCGGACGGGTTGACGCGTTTTTAAAATCTCCCAGCACCGGCCTGGTTCTTTTGCATGGGCCAGATGCCGGGTTGGTGGCCGAACGTGGCCATGCCCTGACGCGCAGCGTGCCGGGGGCGCTGAACGACCCGTTCCGTTTTGCCGAGCTGTTCAACCCCGCGCCGGATGCGTTGCTGGCAGAGGCCTTTGCTGCGTCCCTCACCGGCGGCAAGCGCGTTGTTCGGGTGCGGGGGGCAAGCGAGGCCATTGTCAAAGCGTTAGAAAAATTAACAGAAACAACGCCGGATGGGCTGGTGATTTTGGAAGCCGGTGAGCTTACCCCGAAATCCAAGTTGCGGGCCTTGGCCGAGAAATCTACTGCCGTGGCCAGCATCGCTTGCTATGCGATTGATGCCGCCCGGTTGCCGCAAGTTATCACCGCCCGGCTGCGCGCACAGGATGTGACGATAGAGCAAGACGCCGCGAACTGGGCGGCGCAGAACCTAACAGGCGAGGAGGGTCCGCTTGGCCAGGCGCTGGAAGTTCTCGCTCTTTATGCCGGGGCGGAAAAATCACTGTCTCAGGCCGATGTATCATCCATTCTGGCCGATGGTGGCGACACCTCGATGAGCGACGCCATAGATTTTGCCCTCACCGGAGACCTTGCCGGGGCCGATAAGGCGTTGGCCCTAGCCTATGAGGAAGGCGCTTCGCCGGTGGGGTTGATAAGGGTGCTGCTCTCAGAGCTTTTGCGCCTGCGCTTGGCAGCGGCGGCAATGGCGCAAGGCGCTTCCGCCCAGGAAGCCATGGCCGGAATGCGCCCGCCCGTGTTTTTCAAGCGCCAACCGATGGTGCAAAAAATGCTGCGGCTCTGGAGCTTACCAGCGGTGAACCAGGCGCTGGCGGCGGCGCTGGCGGCGGAAACCGCCTGTAAAACCACCCATATCCCCGACCAGGATTATTGCCGCCAAACGATGTTGGCGCTGGCGGCCCGTGCAAGAACCGCCAGCCGGGGGTGAGCTTATATATGTTCCACGTGGAACATATGGTTTTAAAACTCGGACCAGTCATCATCCCCTGCGGGCATTTTCTTGAAACTTCCGGCAAGGCTGGTGGTTTTAACCGGTGCGGGTGCAATTGGCGCTGTGTAAGCGGGTCTCAGCGGCGCTATTTCAGGCTCAAAGCCAAGGTTAAAGCGCCCGATGAGTGATTCCAGTGTGCCCGCCTCAGTTGAGAGAGTGTGGCTGGCGGCATTGGCTTGTTCAACCATTGCGGCGTTTTGCTGGGTCATCTGGTCCATCTGGCCCATTGCGGCGTTCACCTCGGCCAGACCTGTGGCTTGAAGCTTGGCGGAATGGGCAATTTCCTCCACCATTTTGTTCAGCGCGTTCACCTGTTCAACAATATGCTCAAGTGCAATGCCGGTTTCGCCCACAAGCCGCACCCCAGCTTCCACCTGCGCGCCGGAGGTAGAGATGAGAGATTTAATCTCTTTCGCAGCCCCTGCCGAACGCTGCGCCAATGCCCGAACCTCGGTGGCGACTACGGCGAAGCCACGCCCGGCATCGCCCGCGCGGGCTGCCTCAACCCCCGCATTTAGCGCCAGAAGATTGGTTTGGAAGGCAATTTCATCGATAACGCCAATGATATTGCCGATCTGACGGGAGGAAGCCTCGATCTCGCTCATCGCCCCCACGGCCTCGCGCATTACGCTGCCAGAGCGTTCAGCATCGTCATGCGCGATGTTCACCACCTTCAAAGCGCCCTCAGCGCTTGTGGCGGTTTGCTTTACCGTGCCGGTAACGCTGCCCAGCGCCGCCACGGTTTCTTCTAACGCCGCGGCTTGGCGCTCCGTACGTTTGGCAAGGTCATCCGCCGCGCGGGTCATTTCAGCCGCACCGGTTCGCACGCCAGAAGCGTTTTGCCCGATGGATTGCATGGTTTCCTGAAGCTGAGCCAAAGCGTCGTTAAAATCCACTCGCAGTTTTTCGTAAGCGGCGGGAAACGCCACATCCAGCCGGGAGGCAAGGTCGCCACCGGCAAGCTGGCCGAGCCCGGCTCCCAGACGCTTCATCATATCCGCAAGCTCAGCGGTTTGGCACGCTTCTTCCTGTTCGCGGGTTTGGCGCTGGGTTTCCGCCGCGCGGCGGGTGGCCTCGGCTTCGGTTTCCAGCTTGCGTTTTTGCGCGGCGTTCTCGCGGAAATTTGCCAATGCAGCGGCCATGGTGCCCAGCTCGTCCGACCGGCCAGCGCAAGGGATGCGGGTTTCAAGGTCCCCGCCCGCAAGGCGGTGCATGGCGCGGCTTAAATCTCGCAGCATGGTGGAGATTTGGCGGCGGGCGAAAAGTGCTCCGGCGAGATACAGCGCCAAAAGTGGAATAAAGATGAGCGCCAGAGATGTGAGCGTGCTGGCCAGTTCGGCATACACGCCATCGATATAAACGCCGGTTCCCAGCGCCCATCCCCATTCAGGGATGCCGACCATGGCGCTTAGTTTTGGCTCCGGCGTGCCGCCGGGCATACGGGGAAACTGGTAATGCTGATAAAATACCTGCCCGGCTTGGGCGGCCTGCAACATGGCGGGCAGATAAACCTTGCCGGCGGCATCCGGCGCGTTGAACCGGTTTGTGCCGATAAGGTTTTTGTCGTGA
>JAGWIL010000541.1 GCA_028866335.1 Rhodospirillales bacterium | reverse complement strand
CTTCACGCTTGGCGCGCTCGGCCGCTTCGGCGGCGATCCGGGCTTCGCGGTCGATTCGCGCCTGCTCGGCGGCAGCCTTGGCGGCGGCAGCTTGACGCTCAATCTCGCGGTCCATCAAGATCGCCAGTTCGTGGTCGGCCTCGACCTTGACGGCCAGCGCGGCAGCCTCGGCCTTCGCCTTTTCCTCGGCGGCAATCCGCTCTTGCTCGGCTTCCCACTCGGTCAACGGTCGGCGCGCTTCCGCCTTGAGTGCGTCCAGGGTCTCGCGGATCGCGGCGCGGTTCTTGTCGATGCGTCCGGGCAACTCTTTCAGTTCGGCAACCAAGTCCTTGCCGAGCCCGTCCAGATAGGTCTTGGTCTGCGCGACCTTGAAGGCCAGCGAGGCGATTTCCTTCCGGCCCTTGGCGGTGGACGTGTCCGGCACGAAAGACCGCACCTCCCTGGCGATGTGCTCCAGGATCGGGTCAATGCGCTGGCGGTCGGTGAAGACCGTCATGACATTGGCCGGCTCGATGACCGTCAGCGCGGTCGCTTCCTTTTCGATGATCTCGCTCACGCTGCCAACCTCCCGATCCTTGCAACCACGGCGTCAACCTCCGCCAGGAATTCGCGCACACCCTTGTCATGGGAGGCGATCTGCGATGCCACTTCCTCAGCCTCAACACGCACCCGGTAGGCGCGGATCGCGGGCGGGAAGTCGCGGCAGTAGCTCTGAAAGTCCCACCACGCGCGCCCGGTGATCCAGAGGTTGTGGAGGACTTGCGGCAGGTATTCGGGCGGCACGCCGAAGGTCGCCTTGAAGTCTCCTTCCAGGTAGCCAAGGTGCGTGATCGGGAGCGGGTTCTTCGTCTCCAGGCCGCCCTTTTCGCCAACCAGGCGGTCGGGTGACGCGCCAACCATCAGGTTAGGCGAGAATATGAAGCCGACTTCCTCGACCAGCTGGCCGGTATCCATCGCGTAGGCCTCGCAGGACTCCGGCTCGCGCTCGGTTCCCTGCTTCATTTCCCACGACACGAACACGGGCGGCTGGATGCCGGTGAGGCGTTCGAGGGCCAGTTCAAGGGCGTATTTGCGACGCTGTGCCGTGTACTCGCCTTTGGCCGTCTTGGCGAAGATGTCAGCGAC
>JAGWIL010000540.1 GCA_028866335.1 Rhodospirillales bacterium | reverse complement strand
CCGGCCCTCTCTGGCCGTTACTGGCGGGAATTTGAGGCCGGAAAAGGGCTAAACACCAAGCCGCGTGTGCTGTGGGTGGATGAAGGTTTCGCCCCGCTTTGGTTTCAAGAGCTGGTGAATGAAACTCTGGAGCTTGCCGCCTGGATGGTAGTTGAACGACCCGGCGTTCAATATAGTGGCGCGGTGGCCCGGCTTGCCCAACCAGAAAGCGAGCAGGGTTGGGCAAACCTGCTGGCGCAGACCGGCCCGCAGATTATGCTCCGCCCCGCCGCCACCGAAACCCATGCCGACCATTACCCAGCCTTGCTGGCAGCCGCCGCCGGATGCCGCCTGATTATCGACAGCCGGTTGGATTCTCCCGCAAGCCTGGGCGCGTTGCGCCTGCCCAACCGCAAGCAGGACTGGCTGGCGGCGCTGCATAACGCGGTGGCTGACCTGCCGGAGACCTTGCGGCAAGGTGCGAAGGCGCGGGCGGCGGCTCTGGCTTTACCAACAATTGAGCAGGAGATACCCGGCTGGGCCCGGCTGGCACCACCGCACGCTCTGGCGAGCGGTGCCGAATGAAACCCGCTCTGCCTGGCCTCGCTTTGCTAATGGCCACATGCTGCGCCGTGCCCTGCCTGGGGCAGACCATGCAGAACGAGGCGGCATTGGCCAAAGCCGTGCGGCTGGCAGCGCAAAACCTAGCTCCGCCGGGGGCCAGCATCAGCCTGGGGCCCACAAGCGGGGCTGCCGCCATGCCTGCTTGCACCGCGCCTTTAGGGGTGATGCTCTCCGGCCTGGCGCCCTATGAGCAAGCAGCAGTTCGCTGCCCCGCCCCGGGCTGGACATTATACGTAAACGTGACCGTGGCGCAGAGCCTGGCAGTGGTGGTAACCGCCCAGCCTTTAACGGCGGGCCAAATTATCAACCCGGCGGATTTAATGATGAAAACCATGCCCGTGCAGGATTTCGCCGGGCGGCAAGTGTTTACCGACCCGGCACAGATTGGCGGCGCCAATGCCGTAATGTCCATGCCAGCGGGCATGATTGTTACACAAAACGATGTGCAGGCGCCGCTGGTGGTGGCCTCCGGCCAGATAATTACCGTGCATGTTTACAGCGGCGGGGTGATGCTGGCGGTGGA
>JAGWIL010000539.1 GCA_028866335.1 Rhodospirillales bacterium | reverse complement strand
CAGAACTTCGTCTATCAGGTGTTCTGCGACACCGCAGAGCAAGCGATGGCCCGGGTGCGCGCCGAGCATCCGGGCATCACGTTCCACAATGTCAAGCACTGCGGCAAGTCGTTCTTGCTGTTGCCAGCCCAGGACACGCCGGGAGAGGGATCATGAGCCTAGAAGAACATGTCGTTTTCCGCGATCACTTCGATTTGGAAAATGATGGCAGCGGTTTCGCGTTCCCCTGCTGCGTGTGCCGTCACCGCTGGGGAAGCGACAAGGACGAGCCGTGCAGGACGTGCGATCACAATGCGTGCGCCGCGCCGGGAGAGGGGCAATGAACGAAGCCCTCGCCCGCATCCTCTCCCGCGCCTGCGCCATCGGCATGCTGTACCTGCTGGCGCTCTCCGTGGCGGCAGTCTGCGCGGCCCTGGCGCTCTCGGCGGTGCGGGTATGCGCTTGACCGAGAACATCGCGTGGGGCCGCATCAAGTCCTCGTGGACCCGCGACCAGTGCCGGGTACGCAACCTGCTGACGCCGACGCACGCGCACTACCGCGAGTGCCGGGCTCAGAACGGGAGGCCGTGCAACTGCGCGGAGTTGAGGATTGCGATGATTGGGGTCGCTGAGGTGGTTGGATGATTCAGGTCGGTCCCGAAGCCTCCCTGGACTCGGCTGAGGCCGCCGAGTTCCTTGGAGTGTCCATCGGCATCCTGCAAGGCCGGGCGAAGGCTGGCATCATCCCAGGGGCCAAGGTCGGCAAGGAATGGCGCTTCCTCGCGTCCGACCTTGCCGCATACCTGCGCGCGCAGTATCCCGCCAATCAGCCACGAGTCAAGCCATGTCCATCCGCAAACGCGGCGCGAAGCTCTACATCGACATCCAGCACAAGGGCCAGCGACATCGATTCCTTGCTGGATCTGCCGACCGCGCGGAAGCGCAGCGCGAGCACGACGAATTCCGAGCGCAACTGTGGGGGCAAAGTCGTCCGACTGGCAAAACCCTGACGGACGCGGTCTCGGCGTGGCTGTCGGCGGCGGAGCGGTCGCGCAATGACCGGTATGCGCTGCGGCAGCTGATGGCCGGGCTAGGCGCTGGCACGCCACTGGAGGCGCTGACCGCCGATGCGATCGCGCAGCACTTGGG
>JAGWIL010000113.1 GCA_028866335.1 Rhodospirillales bacterium | reverse complement strand
GCCGTCGCGGAACTCAAGCATTTCAGCAAGGCGGCGGCGCGCTGTAATGTCAGTCAGCCAGCCCTTTCAGAGCAGATTCAAAAATTCGAGGCCCGGCTTGGCGTGACAATTTTTGAGCGCGGACGCCGCCAGGTGGCAGTAACCCCGGCGGGCGAAAAAATCGTCGCGCAAATCGGCAAGGTGCTAAGCGCCGCTAGGGATCTTTTCGCATTAAGTGCTGAAAGCAACGCGCTCACGGGTGCTTTGCAAATCGGTGCCATAGAAACGCTTGGGCCCTATTACCTGCCATTCCTGTTGAGCCTGCTGAAAGCAAAAATGCCAGGGCTGGAACCGCATTTAAGCGAAGGCCGCACCGCTGCGCTCACTGAAAAACTTCGCCGGGGCGTGGTCGATCTCATTATCACCGCGGAAGCCGAAGAGACGGGCCTCGGCGCTGAGAAGCTGTTCTTTGAGCCGTTTCTGCTGGCAGCCCCGCCCCAGCATAAAATTGCGAACGCCGCGCGGGTAAACCTGAAGCAATTACCTGCAAGCGAATTGTTGCTGCTGGAAGAAGGCCATTGCCTGCGCGACCAGGCATTAGCACTTTGCGATGCCGAGCCAGGGGCGATGCGCCATTCAACCAGCCTGGAAACGCTCTGGCATATGGTGGCGGCGGGTGAGGGGATCTCCCTGCTTCCGGCGTTGGCCTTGGCCGCAAGGCCAGATTTGCGGGCGCGGATCACCACGCGCCCTTTGGAAGATGCAGCCGGGCGCTGGCTCACTTTAAAATGGCGCGCCTCCGACCCGCGCGAGGCGCGGTTCAGAGAGCTGGCGGCAGTATTGCGGCAGACCCCGCCGCCAGGGTTGCAGGTTTAAAACCCTTCCAGCACAAGTTTGCCCATGGCATTGCCCGCCTCCAGCGCCGCATGGGCGCGGATAAGATTCGGCGCGTTGATGGGTCCAAAATTCTCCGTCATCGTGGTTTTCAGTGTGCCGTTATCAACCATATGGGCAATCGCCTCCAGTGTGCGGTGCTGCACGCCCATGTTCTGCGTGTGCAAAACGCCACGGGTGAACACATATTCCGTGTGCAGCGTGGCACTTTTGCGAATCAGCGGCGAGACATTCAGCTCCCCGGTGTTGGATTCGATAATCCCGATTGACCCTTCCGGTGCCAGAACATCCACCAGCTGGCGAAAATGTTGCTTAATCTGCGCCACGCAGAAAATATAACCAGGAGGTGTAAGCCCCGCCTGCAAAATCTGCGCGCCAAGATCGTGCTGGTGATTGAGCACATGGTGCGCGCCGAGCGAGCGGCACCACTCCACCCTATCCGGGCGGGACGCGGTGGCAATCACGGTCATGTCGGTTAATTGCGCCGCGAGCTGAATGGCCATGGAACCCACGCCACCCGCACCGCCCACAATCAGCAGCGTGCCGCCATGGGGTTGATCACGCGGTATGCGGAAACGCTCGAACAGCATTTCCCAGGCGGTAAGTGCTGTTAACGGCAGCGCTGCGGCTTCAGCAAAACTCAGCGTTTTTGGCTTATGGCCCGCAATGCGGTCATCCACCAGATGAAACTCGGCATTCGTGCCAGGCCGGTCTGGCACACCAGCATAAAACACTTCATCGCCTACGGAAAAATTCTGCACCTCAGGGCCGATGGCCCGCACAATGCCGGCAGCATCAAAGCCCAGCACGCGCGGCTCACCCAACGGCTCCGCTGCCTGGCGGATTTTCGTGTCCACCGGATTAACCGAAACGGCTTTAATCTCAACCAGCAGATCATGGTGCCGGGGCACGGGCACAGGAAGCTCAATATCCTCCAATGCATCAATCGCGGTAACGGGGCGGGAATGGGTAAAGGCAACGGCTTTCATGGCGTGACTCTCACTTAGGTTGGCCTGCTATCACCATGATATTCTTCGCCTAATTTACCCAATGCGCAACAGGCTCACGCCGTCGCTGGCCAGCCATGCGGTAGCCGCTGGCCTGTGGGGCGTCAGCTCGTCGGTAAGCTGCCAAAACAGCTTGCCGTGGTTCATGTGTTTAAGATGCGCCACCTCATGCGCCACCACATAATCCTGCACAAAATCCGGCGCACAGATCAGCCGCCAGCAGAAGGCCAATGTTCCATCCGGCGCGCAGCTCCCCCAGCGGGATCGTGTGTCTTTTATCCGCACCGTTTTGGGCCGTAGCGCCGCGCGCTCGGCGGTAATGGCGGCCATGGCGGCCAGGCGCTGGCGGGCCAGGCGTTTTAGGCAGTCCGCCACGCGGCGGGCGAGAAATTCAGGTTCGCCGGTTACAAAAATTTTTCCATCTTCCACCCAGGCACCGCCTCGCCCGGTTGGCACATGCATAATCTCATGCGGCACCCCATTTACCGGCACAATCGCCCCGGGTTTCAGCACCAAAGCCTGGGGCAGGGCTTCCAGCCGCTCGCTCACCCAATCCTCATGCGCCCGCAAAAGTGCGAGCCCCGCCCGGCGGGAACCGCGCATGGGCAAGGTAATCACCACGCCCTGGGCTGGGTCCACGCGCAACGAAATCCGCCGCGCCCGCGCTGAACGTTTAAAAGCCACGGTAATCAGCGCGCCGCGCACCGGCACCATCTCGGTGGTTGGCGGCTCCAGGGTCACGGCCGCCGCCGCCCAGGCATTTTACCTGGCCAATCCACAACATGGTGCTCCAGCGGGGCGGCATGGCGTTCATCTATGCAGCGCCCGGCAACGGATGCCCCGGCCTCAATCACGCTTTCTGCGTTGCCGCTGCGCAAAGGGTGCCAGGGCGGTAAATCCTTCCCCTCCTGCACCAGCCTGTAGGCACAGCTTGGCGGCAGCCAATCTATCTTTTCCAGCCGCTTGGGCGTCAGCTTTATGCAATCCGGCACCAGGGATTTGCGGTCGGCGTAATTCCGGCAGCGGGCGGTTTCTATATCCAGCAAGCGGCAGGCCACATTGGTGAACTCAATCTCATCGGTATCGTCGTCTCGCAGCTTGTGCAGGCAGCAGCGCCCGCACCCGTCACAGAGCGATTCCCACTCCGCCCGGCTCATCTGCGCCAATGTTTTCGTGCGCCAGAATCCCATGTTTGCAGCATAGCCGAGCTTTATTCGCCACGCCATAACGCTTGCCGCATTGCGAGGGCAGGCTCCGGCATGTCACACTGCCCGCATGTTAAGACGCATCATGTTAACTGGCCTTGGCGCCGCCCTGGCCTTACCGCAAACAAGCTGGGCAGCGCAGGGCTTTCCCGCCTTTCTGGCACAATTGCAGGCGCGTGCGCGGGCCGAAGGCATCCCGGAATCGATCATCCAGGCCAGCACCTATGGGCTGGTGCCCAACCAGGATGTGCTGAAGCTGGACCATCACCAGCCGGAATTCACCCTCACCTGGGCGCAATATTCCAGCCGGGTGCTCAGCCAAACGCGCATTGCCACCGGCCAGGGCAAATACCAGCAAACACAGAACCTGTTTGCCGCCATTACCAGCCGCTACGGCGTTTCGGCGGATGTTATGCTGGGCATCTGGGGGCTGGAGACGAATTTCGGTGCCAACCAGGGCAGCTTTAACGTCATAGATGCGCTCACCACCCTCGCATGGGATAGGCAGAGCCATTATTTCGGCAATGAGGTCATCAAGGCGATGACAATTGTGGCGCGGGGTGATGCACCTGTCGCCAATCTGCTTGGCTCTTATGCTGGTGCCATGGGCCAACCGCAATTCATGCCCAGCACCTACCTCACTACTGCAGTGAGCTTTGCTGGCGGCGGCGCGCCGGATATCTGGAATTCCGACGCCGATGCCCTGGCCTCCATGGCCAATTATCTGGCCAAGGCCGGGTGGCAGGCGGATCAACCATCCTCCGAGGCTGTGCTCGCCCCCGCCAATATCAACATCGCGATGACCGGCCGCGAAAATCTTCAAACAATCGCTTACTGGCAGCAACTGGGCGTGCAGCGCCTGCAAGGTGCCGCCTCTCTGCCGCCTGCCACGCCAGCCGCGTTGCTGCTGCCCGATGGCGCTGGCGGCCAGGCGTTTCTGGTTTACCAGAACTTCACCGCCATCCGCCGCTATAACCCGTCTGATTACTACGCGCTGGCCGTTGGCGCGCTGGGGCGGATGATCCTGGCATGATCAACCGGCTTGTCCTCGCATTTTGCGCTGCCCTGGCGGGTTGCGTGCCCCACGGCCCGCCGCCGCCAGCGCCCGGCCCTGTCACTTACACCATCGGCAACCCGTATCAGGTGGGCGGCGAATGGCGCTACCCGCGCGAATTTGGCAGTTACGATGAAACGGGGCTGGGCGTCGTCGAGCATGACAGCAACGCCTACACCGCTGATAACGAGCTTTACGACCCCAGCGGCTTGATGGCTGCCAGCCCGGTATTGCCGCTGCCCAGCATCGTCACCATTACAAATTTAGTAAACGGCTATTCAATGCAGGTGCGGGTGAATGAACGTGGGCCGAATATCCCCGGCCGCCTTATCGCCGTCACCCCGCATGTCGCGCAATTGCTCAACTTCCCCTCCGGCGGCGTAGTGGAGGTTGAGGTGAAGCTGGACAGCCAGGCAAGCGCCGCCCTGCAAGGCACGCTTGGTGCCGGGCCGCAACTCGCCGCCGCACCCGTGGTGGGCATCACCGCGCAAAGTTTGGCCCCGCCTGGCTCCGGCGGTGCAGCAGGAGCGGCCCAGCAACTTGTAACCGCCAACACATCCGGCCCACAAAACGCTGCCCCCCAGCTTTCCGGCCAGGTGAGCGTTACCACCCCCGGACCTGGGCCGCTTTGGGTGCAGATTGCGGGCTTCGGCAGCGAAAGCGATGCCGCACGCACAATCGCCCGGCTTTATGGAATGCCCGCCCAAATCGTGCCGGTATTCGGCGGAGACCGCACATTATGGGCTGTAAACATCGGGCCATATCACTCTGTTGAAGCAGCGGACCAAGCTTTACAGCAGGTTCTGCAAACCGGCATCGCCGGGCCTGAAATCGTCGTGCGGTAAAAATTGGTCGGGCAGGGATTGTTCATCACGCTGGAAGGCGGGGAGGGGGCGGGCAAATCCACCGCCGCTGCAGGGCTGGCCGAGGCATTGCGCGCTGAAGGCCAGGAGGTGCTGCTCACCCGCGAACCGGGTGGCACCAAGGGGGCGGAGGCGATCCGCGCCTTACTGCTGAACCAGGAGCTTCCGCTGGACCCGCTGGCCCAGACCATGCTGCATTTCGCCGCCCGCATCGACCATGTGAACCGCGTCATCCGCCCGGCATTGGCGCGCGGCACCATCGTCATCTGCGACAGGTTTCACGACTCCACCATGGCCTATCAGGCCTATGGTCAAGGCGTGCCGCAGGCGGATATTGCAGCGCTCATCCGGCTCACGGGCATAATGCCAAACCTCACCTTTCTGCTTGAACTTCCTGAAGATGAAGCAAAAAATCGCCTAACCGCCCGCGCCAGCGGCAGCGACCGCTACGAGGCAATGGATGCGGCGTTTTTCGCCCGCGTGCGGGAAGGCTTTGCCGCCATCGCCCGGGCGGAGCCAGAGCGTTTTGCGGTCATCAACGCCAGCCCGGCCCCGGCGGCCGTGGTGGCTTCCATGCGCCAGGCATTGCGCGAACGGGCAGGGCGTTAATGCCGCCAGCCCCCCGCGCCAACCCACATTTCCGGGGCCATGAGGAGGCAGTAAACGCGCTGCATCAGGCCGCCATCTCTGGTCGCTTGCACCATGGCTGGCTGCTGGCCGGGCCACCCGGCATCGGCAAAGCCACATTGGCCTACCGCTTCAGCCGCTGGCTGCTGGCGGGCGGGCAA
>JAGWIL010000538.1 GCA_028866335.1 Rhodospirillales bacterium | reverse complement strand
TTATTGGACCACACGCTGCTGCATGAGGAAAAACGCAGCTATTGGCAGCAATGGTTCGTGGCGGCGGGGCTGGCGGACATACCCCCGCAGCCGGGCCCGCTTTTCGCTGGCACCTCCCTGGCGCTGGATGCCGCCGCGCGCGGGCATGGGGTGGCGCTGGGCGACAATGTGCTAGTGGAGGACATGCTGACGACGGGCGAGCTGGTGCAGCCTTTCGCAACCGCCATCCCCTGCGGCGCTTATTGGCTGGTGGCGCCGCATTTCGAGCGTTTAAGCCCCGCCGCGCGGATATTTTCCAACTGGTTGCAGGCGGCGTTTGCCTAATCCGTTCGGCGGACCATCCTCACAATCTCCACTTTCATTCCATCGTCCCGGCGGTATATCTCACGGCCCATTGGCATAAAGCCGCAACGTTCGTAAAAAAGGGCCGCATTCAAGGTGGCGTTCAGCCAGATTTCGCCCTCGCCCGCCATGTTGATACCGTGTTCAAGCAAGCGCCGCCCCAGCCCCTGGCCAGCCGCCTCCGGCCGCACGAATAGCCGGGTGATCTCGCCTTGCGCTGCTTCCACAAAGCCAAGCGTCTTGGCCGTTTCCACAGCAATGGTAACACCGCCCTGGGCAATGGCCGCCTCGTATAACGCCACATCCCGCCCGTTCATCCACTCCGCGATCAACTCAGGGCTGTAATGCGAGGCCGCGAGGCCACGAATGGAAGCTTCGGTGATCTCATAAAGCACCTGGCCCTCGCCGGGGCGAGCAGGACGCAAGGCAATCACAAATCGACAATCTTGATCCGCTTGCCCTGGGTAGAAAGCGCGATCTGCCCACGTATAAGGCGCAGCGCCGTCTCGCCGAACATCTCGCGCCGCCAGCCTTCCAGCACCGGGTTGGGAGCGGTTTCATCGAGCGCCAGCGCTTCGATCTCATCACCACTCGCCAGCAGCCGGGCCGCGACATTGTTCTTTTCCGCCACGGAGGTAAGCAGCACCTTCAGCAGCGCCACCAGCGCCGGGGAGGCTTTCGGCGCTTCGCGCTGGCGTTCAGCTTTGGGCAACTCGCCCTCCGGCAGCGCCTTGGCCTCGGCAATGGCGGCCAACAGCGAAACACCGGATTTGCCATTGGCGAACCC
>JAGWIL010000537.1 GCA_028866335.1 Rhodospirillales bacterium | reverse complement strand
AGCGGCGCGCCGTCATCGGTGATGGTGGCGCTGACGGTTAGGTTGTGCAAAGCGGGAAGCGCCACGCCACCCAGCCAGTTTGGCGGCAATGCGGCCCCAACAGTCTCCAGCGCCGGAATGGCGGCGCTGAGGGTAAGATTATAGCCGCGTGCGCTTTGCGGGCGTGTAACATTGCCTTGCAGTGTGGCGCTGGCGCCCGCGAAACCAAAGGAAAGATCCACCGGCCAGGGGTCGGCCCCCGTGCCGGTGAGCCGGGCAACCGGGCCAACCACGCCCTGCAGCGTAAGCGGCGCGTTGCCTATGGCGGCACTGCCGGAGAGATGCAGAGGGGCGGTGAGCGAAGCAGCCTGGCCGTTGAGGCGGGTGAGCTGGATGACGCTCGGCTGTCCAAGCCCTTGCGGGCGCAGCGTGATCTGCCCGTTATCCAGCTCCACCGACTCTAATGCGAATTTGTATGGGGATTTTGTGCCAGCCGCAGGCGCGGGCAGGGCAGGGCTACCGGGTTGGGCTGTGGCACCGCCAAAATTCCAATCCGCGTGGCCTTCCTGGTCGCGCTCAAGATACAGCTTCAACCCGTCGAGTTTCAGGTTCAGCACATCCACCTGGTGGTGGAGCAGCGGCAGCAGGGCGATTTTCGCCTGCGCCTGGTCCAGGGTCAGCAAAGCAGGGTCGGCGAACCCGTCTGGGTTGGAGAGGCTGAGGCCGCTGGCGGCCAGAGTGGGGGTGAGGGAGAGTTGCAGGCGAATGGGCCCGTTGATGGTGAGCGTGCGGCCCGTGGCCTGCTGCACGGCGGCGATAATCTGCGGGGCATAGGCGTTGGGGTTGAACCGGGCGATGAACACGGCAAGCCCCGCCACGGGCACAAAAATAATGACCAAGACGGCCAGAAGCGCATAGCCCTTCCAGCCCCTTCGCTGGGGTTTCTGCTGGGAAACCGGTGCTCTGTGCCTGTCCATGCCCAGGAATTAGTCGCTTTTCCGACGATAGACGAGAGGGATGCTTGTGAAAGAGCGCAACACGCGCTATGCGCCCCGGCTTGAGTTGCAGGTTTAGCCGCGGGCGTGGTGAAACTGGTAGACACGCCAGATTTAGGTTCTGGTGGCGAAAGCCATGGGGGTTCAAGTCCCTCC
>JAGWIL010000536.1 GCA_028866335.1 Rhodospirillales bacterium | reverse complement strand
GGCGCCGGCGATGCCTATGCCGCCGGGTTTCTGGCCGCTTACACGCGCGGCGAAGGGCTGGAGGCAGCGGGGCGGCTGGGGGCCAGGGCGGCCTC
Organism: Rhodospirillales bacterium; assembly: GCA_028866335.1. The sequence goes on along the minus strand of JAGWIL010000536.1, from coordinate 1,035 downwards.
TCTTGCGATTTCGCGCATCGGTGCCAGGCCCCCGGCGGCAGAACTGGCAGCGCTGCTGGCGTGAATGTTTCCACCATCGTTCTGGCGGTGGCAGGGCTGCTGGCCGGCATGATGAATTCGCTGGCGGGCGGCGGGTCGTTTTTAACCTTTCCCGCTTTGCTGTTGGCGGGGCTTGACCCGCGTGCGGCCAACATAACCTCCTCCATCGCGCTGTTTCCGAGCCAGGCGGCGGCGGGCTGGGCCGGGCGGGGCATGGCGGCGGGCGCGGCGGGGCTTTCGCTGCAAATGCTGATCATCGTGAGCCTGATTGGCGGCGCGCTGGGCGCGATGCTGTTGCTGGCAACGCCGGTGAGTTTTTTCACGCATCTGGTGCCCTGGCTCATTCTGTTTGCAACGCTGGTGTTTATCTGGGGCAGTTTCTTCAGGCGCAAGCAGGCGAAAGATGAAAAGCCGCCGATTTCGCCGCGCGTGGCGCTGGCGTTGCAATTCGCCATCGCGGTTTATGGCGGGTATTTCGGCGGGGGCATCGGGTTTTTGATGCTGGCGGCGCTAACGGCCGTGGGGGTTGCCGTGCGCGCCGCCGGGGCCACGAAAAACGCGTTGGCGGGGATAATGAATGTTGCCGCCGTGGCGATTTTTCTAGCCAGGAGCAAGCAGAACTGGGTTTTGGTGCTGGTGCTGGGCATTGCCGCGATGGTGGGGGCGCAGATTGGTGTGGTGCTTTTACGCCGGGTGCCGGAGAAGATTTTGCGGTTGGTAGTGAGTTTCATTGGCATCGCGTTGACGATTGGGATGTTCCTGCGGAGCTGAAATGGTGAATTCGTTTCAAATTCGTGCCTTCGTGAAAGCCGATGAACAGGGCGTGGTCGATTTAATTCTGCCGATTCAACAGGGCGAATTCGGCGTGCCCGTAACGTTGCAGGATCAGCCGGATTTGCTGGAGATACCGGCGTTTTATCAGATTAATGGCGGCGGATTCTGGGTGGCGGAAGCAGAAGGGCGGATTATTGGCAGCATTGCCCTGAAAGCATTTGG
>JAGWIL010000112.1 GCA_028866335.1 Rhodospirillales bacterium | reverse complement strand
AAAATCCTGTACGGAGGGCGCGGCGGCGCGAAGTCCTGGGGGGTTTCTCGTCTCCTGATTATGCAGGCGATAAACAGACCGATACGCGTCCTGTGCGCCCGTGAGTTTCAGAATTCGATCGGTGATTCGGTCCATAAGCTGCTGAGCGATCAAATCAAAGATATGGGGGCGGATTCCCAGTTCGTTATTGAAAAGGCGTCTATTCGGTCATCCTCCGGTGCTGAATTTTTCTTCGCCGGCATCCGAAACAATGTGAATCGGATCAAATCGTTCGAGGGCATCGACGTTGTGTGGGTCGAAGAGGCTCAAACCGTCTCCAAAGCGTCGTGGGAAGTCCTGATCCCAACGATCCGCAAGCCTGAATCCGAGATTTGGGTGACGTTCAACCCGGGCCTTGAGACCGACGAGACCTATAAGCGATTCGTGCTCTCTCCTCCGTCCAATTCTATCGTGCTGAAGATCGACTGGCGCGACAACCCATGGTTTCCGGACGTGCTGCGCGCGGAAATGGAGGACTTAAAGGCCAAGGACGAGGATGCATGGCTAAATGTGTGGGAGGGTCATTGCAGGCGCACCCTGGACGGCGCAATATATGCCAAGGAGCTGCGCCGGCTTGAGCAGGAAGCCCGCATTACGACAGTCCCGTACGAACCCAGCAAGCCGGTTCATACATTCTGGGACCTAGGCTTCGCAGATTGCACGGCAATTTGGTTGGCCCAGCTTGTGGGGCTGGAAACGCGGATCATCGGATACATCGAAGCCGCGCAACAGCCGCTGACGTATTACGTCCAAGCCCTTCAAGCGCTTCCCTATGTGTGGGGTACAGATTGGCTCCCGCACGATGCCCGCGCCAAACAGCTCGGCACAGGTAAGAGCATTGAGGAGATGCTTCGCGGAATGGGCCGAACTGTGCGGATCACGCCTCAACTTTCGGTGACGGACGGCATCAACGCCGCCCGCACCATGCTTCAAACCTGCTGGATTGATGCTGAGCGCTGCGCTGACGGCCTACAGCGCCTCCGCCACTACCGATATGATGTGGACCCCGTGACGCAACAATTCTCTTCCAAACCCCTGCATGACGATGCAAGCCATGGCGCTGATGCGTTCCGGTATCTAGCCGTCGCGCTGCGTGCGGCGCCGGAACACAAGCCATTTGACCCGACGCCGCCGGCGCAAGCCTGGAGCATGGGGCAATCTGTGGGCCTGGGGTGGATGCGTTGACCAACGAAGAAATAATCCGCGAAGCCCGCGAGCGCTTCAAGCGCGCTCAGGATTGGGAAGCGAACGCGCGCCAATCCTTCCTGGATGATATGCGCTTTGCCGAGGGCGATTCCTACAATAACTGGCAGTGGCCCGATGCGGTCGTGTCGGATCGCCAGTTGAGCCGGTCGCCGATCCTGACGATCAACAAGACGCGCCAGCACTGCCTGCAGATCATCAACGACGCCAGGCAGAACAAGGTTGAGGTGCGATACGCCCCCTCGACCGGGGGCGCCACGCAGCAGGCGGCAGATGTGCTGAACGGCATTGCCCGCGCCATCGCCTATGCGAGCAACGCCGACGAAGCCATGATGGCTGCGGTCTGTACGCAGGTGAAGGGCGGCTGGGGTTATTGGCGCCTGATCACCGATTATGTCAGCGACGACAGTTTTGATCAGGAGATCCGCTGGGTCCGCGTGGCCGATCCGCTGACGGTCTATCTCGACCCGGATATCCAGGAGCAGGACGGCTCCGACGCGCGTTACGGCTTTGTCTATGTGGACCGCGCCAAAGATGATGTAGAGGCCGAGTTTCCGCGCCTAAAAGGCAAGCTGGGCGGCGAAAATGCCATTGCCGGAAGTTCCGGATGGATCACGGTCGATAAGGTGCGCGACTGCGAATATTTCCGGCGCCGCCAGAAGCGCGACAAGCTGATCATGACCGCCAAGGGCGAGACTTTCCGCCGAAGCGTCGTGGGCGCCGAGATCGCAGATGCTCTGCTTCAGGAAGATGGCGCCCGCGAGCGCGACGTGATGAACGAGGATGTGGAGTGGTTCCGCATCATCGGCGACGAGATCGTTGAGAAATCGATCTGGCCAGGCAAATACGTGCCGCTGTTCCGCGTCATCGGCGAGGAAACGGTGATTGAGGGGAGGCTTGACCGAAAAGGCCACACCCGGGCTCTCCTCGACCCCCAGCGCATGTACAATTACTACAGCTCGATGGCGACGGAGCTGTTTGCGCTGCAGCCGCGCGCGCCGTTCGTCGCCCCCATCGAGGCGATCCGAAACCATCCATACTGGAATAGCGCCAACATCCGCAATTATTCGGTGCTGCCGTATAATGGGTTTGATGAGCAGGGTAGACCCATTGCGCCACCCCAGCGCGCAGAACCACCGCCGATCTCGCAAGGTGTCATGGCTGGGCTGCAAAGCACCGCCATGGAGATGCAGATGGTCTCCGGCCAATACCAAGCCCTCATGGGCGAGGAGAGCCACGAGAAGAGCGGAAAGGCGATTAATGCCCGCCAGCGCCAAGGCGAAAACAGCACCTACCATTACATCGATCATCTCGCCGGTGCGGTCCGGTTTACGGGCAAAGCCATTCTCGACCTGATTCCCAAAGTCTACGACACGAAGCGCGCGATCAAAATTATGGGCCTGGACGGCTCGGAAGAAACGATCCTGATCGATCCCCGAGCCAAACAGGCCTACCAGGAACATGAGCAAGAGCTCATGGAGGGCGTCAAGAAGGTCTTCAACCCGACCGTGGGCACCTATTCCGTCCGCGCCGATGTCGGCCCGGCCTATGCGACGGCACGCCAGCAGACCTTTGACGCGCTGATCCAGCTTGCCGGAATGTCGCCCGAATTTATGGCCGCCGCCGGCGATCTGATCGTGAAAAGCGCGGACTTCGAGATGGCCGACGAGCTAGCCGAGCGGCTTTACAACATGGTGCCACCGCAGGCGCTGGGCGGTCCACCTCCGCAGTTGGCCGAGGCGCAGCAGGAGATCCAGAAACTGCAAGGCGCGCTTTCCGAGGCCATGCAGAAACTGGCGACGGCCCGAGGCAAACAGCAGTCCACGGAGCAGCAGAAGGCCATCGACACCTACAAAGCCGAAACCGACCGGCTGCAGGCTCTCAAGGATATAGACCCAGCCATTCTGGTGCCAATCATCCGCCAAGTCGCGGCGCAGGCTCTCGCCAACCCGCTGCAGCCCATCGACGAGCTGATGCACGACATGCTGCAGAGCGCGCCGGCACCGCCGATGCCAATGCAGCAGCAGCCGCAAGGGGGCGCCGCTCCCGTGCAATGAGAACGCTCATAGCCATCTGCGCTTTCTTCTGCGGCCCCTATGCGCCGGGCGCGCGTTTCGATTTCCGGCCTATCGGGCCGCTCTCCTATTCGGGTGATTTGATCCCCGTATCCGTCGCGCCCGGCTGGCGCGCTTAACCGTTCGCGGGCCGGTAGCCCACGCAAGGACCCCATGACCGAAGAGAACACCCTAACCGCAGGCGCGAATACCGAGACCGCGCTCACGCAGGGCGCCGAAGTCGCGCAAGGCGCGCAAGCCGCCGAAAATGCGGCCGAGCAAGCCGAGGCCGAAGCCGTCGCCGCAGCAGAAGCGGCCGAAAAGGCCAAGCGCGACGGTGCGCAAAAGCGCATCGACAAGGCTGTGCGAGCCCAGCGCGAAGCCGAACGCGCTGCGGATGTCGCCCGCCAGGAGGCTGAGCGATACAAGGCCGAGATGGAAGCGCTGAAGGACCCCGAGAAGGCCAAAGCGTTCCTGGAAGAGTCCGAGATTAACCGGCGCGCCGAGGAGCGGGCCAAGCAGCTGTTCGCAGAGCGTGACGCTCAGCAAAGAGTCAGCAATTTCGATGCCACCGGGCGCCAGGCCTTCGGCGATGAATGGAATGACCATTGCAATGCGGTCGCAGCATCCGTGGGTAAGGCCGGCCCGGTTTTGCTTTCCGCGCTGATGGAGACGGATGAGGGCCACAAGGCCATTCCGCTTCTCGCCGCCGATCCCGATCTGGCCGAGCGTCTGGTCAGCATGTCGCCCTACAAGGCAGGGCAAGAGCTGGCGAAGCTCGTGGCCAAGGCGAATGCAGCACCACCGCCGCCACCGAAACCGCCCGGCGCCACCACCGCGCCGAAGCCCATCAAACCCGTTTCCGGCAACGCCAAATCGGATGGCTACCGCCCCGATATGACAGTCGAGGAACACATGGAGTGGCAGCGCAAGCAAGCGCGCTGACTTTCCCCGCCTACCAGACTCGCGGGATAGCCCGCGCGAACACCAGACCACCGGACCGCGACTTCTCATTCACCCTTCGGATCCAGGTGAAACGCCCCAAGACCGCTTTCAGCGTGAGGGGATTTTCAAGCGCCACTCGCGCAATCCTGAAAATCCGAAGGATTCCCCATGAGCAATTCGCTCCTTACGATCGACATGATCACCAAGGACGCGCTGCCGCTGTTCGTGAACAGCAACGCGCTCCTCCAGAAAGTCAACCGCCAGTACGCGTCCGAGTTCAAGGACTCCGGCGCCAAGATCGGTGAAACCGTCCGCATCCGCCTGCCGTCCGACTACACCGTGACCAACGGGCCAAACCTGAACATTCAGAGCAATGTTCAGGTGAACTCCAGCCTGACCGTTTCTAGCCAGAAGCATGTCGATATCGCCTTCACCTCGGTCGAGCAGCGCATGCAGCTGTCCGAGTTCCGCGAGTTGGTGCTTCGCCCTGCCATCAACAACCTTGCTGGCCAGGTTGCCGCGGACCTCGCATCCCTGGCCGACACGGTGCCGAATTACGTGGCGAACACCTCGGGCGGCAGCATCATTGCGCCGACCAAAAGCCAGTTCCTGCGTGCGAACGCGCTGCTGACTGCTAACTCTGCCCCGGTGGGCGAGCGTGCGGCCTTCCTGCACCCCGAGACCAACGCCTCGATGGTGGACAGCCAGACCGTGCTCTACAACCCGGCTGGCCAGATCAGCGACATCTACAAGAAGGGTGTCATGGGCGGCCCGGCGCTGGGCATCGGCGAATGGTACGAGGACCAGACCACCTGGTCTCACACCTCAGGCTCTTTCAGCGCGGGAGCGGTTACAGGTGTGGGGGTCAACGGTACGTCTCTGACCGTTGCCGCAGGCACCACCGGCACACTGGTGGCGGGCGACATCATCACGGTGGCGGGTGTCTATGCCGTCAACCGCGTGACGAAGCAGACCAGCACGCGCCTGATGCAGTTTGTCGTCACCGCCAATGTGGCGAGCGGCGGCACATCGATCCCGATCTACCCCGCTCTTGTGCCGCCATCCGGCGGCAACCCGGTGCAGTTCCAGACCGTCAATGCCGCGCCGGCCGCGAACGCCGCCATCACCATGGTCAATCCGGCCAGCACCACGTTCACCAAGAACCTGGTCATGCGTCCGGAAGCCTTCACCATGGCGACGCCCGACCTGCCCCTCTACGGCGCCGGCATCATCGCGGGCGCGCGCGAGAATTATCAGGGGTGCTCGCTGCGCATCATCGATGCCTATCTGCCCGGCACCGACCAGAAGGTGACACGCATCGACGTGCTCTACGGCTATGCGGCGATCCGTCCGGAATGGGCGGTCTGCGTGGCAGACGTGCCGACCTATTCCTGACCTGAGGGGGAGCCTTCGGGCTCCCCTTTCCTTAACATCATCGGAGATATTTCATGCCCATGGAAAACGGCCAGATCGTGGCCAATGACGGTAGCGGCATTTCCACGCCGGCCATCGCCCGCACCGGCGGCGCGCAATTTGCGGCCTTCGCCTGTCCGGCTTACCCGAAATGGGTAGAGACCGCAAAAGGCCCCGCGCT
>JAGWIL010000535.1 GCA_028866335.1 Rhodospirillales bacterium | reverse complement strand
CGCACCGGCCAGCCTTCCTGCGCCAGGTAACGCGCCGCCACCTTGCCGTCCCCGCCATTATTCCCTGGCCCGGCCAGCACCAGCACCGGCACTTTCTGGCAACGCTGCATGATGCAGCGGGCGATGGCGCGCCCGGCGGCCTCCATGAGTGTTTCCGTGTCGCCTGCCAGCGCGTCAGCCTGGGCCATCTGCGCTGGGGTTAGCAGCGCGCCTGCAAAATTCTCTGGCTGTTCAAAGGAATATGCCATTTACTGCACCTGCACAGAATAAGGCTGCTGATATGGGACAGATTATCGCGGTTGCACAGCAAAAAGGCGGCGCGGGCAAGACCATGATCGCGGCTCAGTTTGGCGTGGCGCTGGCGGAAGCGGCAAAAGTCGTGCTTTTGGATATCGACCCGCAAGCCAGCCTCACCGCCTGGGGCCGCCTGCGCGCCGCAGCCCCCAAGGCGGCACCTGGCTTGGAGGTGCTCACCATTTCCGGCTGGCGGCTGGCCAATGAGCTGGAAAAACTGAAACATTCCTACGATTACGTGCTGGTGGATACTCCGCCGGTGATCGACAGCGATGCCAGACGCGCGATTCGCGGCGCGGATCTCGTTCTTATCCCCCTAAATCCCGCCCCGCCTGATCTATGGGCCGCAGAGGGCACATTGAAACTAGCGGCCGAAGAACACCGCCCGGTGGCATTATTGTTCAACCGCGCCCCTGCCGCCTCGCGCCTGCGCAAGCGGCTGGAAGCCGAAATTGCCGCGCGGCGGCTTACCCTGTTGCCCATGGCACTGGCGAACCGTGCAGGCTATGCCAACGCTTTTGCCGACGGGCTCGGTGTGACCGAAGCGGGCCCGGCCACACAAGCGGCGGAGGAACTGCGCGCGGCTGTGGGGTCACTATTGCTGCTGCTTAACGCCGCAGGAAAAAGATGAAAAAAAATTCCGTTGCTTTGTCTTAAAACTGCAAAAAAGAGCATGTTGGAGGCTTGTCACTCTGACACTTTTCAGCCACAAACCATTCGCGGCATATATAACCGTCGCCTGAACGCTTTCGAGAGACAGCGAACGGTGAGCGGGGCAGTAAATGTCAGCCGCCAAGTTTAGGGAGCAAGAAACAAGGCATCGAAAGAGATGCTAAAGGCCGGTCC
>JAGWIL010000111.1 GCA_028866335.1 Rhodospirillales bacterium | reverse complement strand
TTGTTGAATATTCAAAATGCAGCGCCTTATCCGGGTTCACGATGGCATAGATGGCATGGGCCGCCACGGCCCCTTCGGCGAAGCCTTGCAAAATCAGCTTCAGCTTGCCGGGATAGGCGCAGATATCACCCACCGCGAACACGCCGGGCTGGGAGGTTTGCATCGTGGCAGGCGTGACGGTGATATGGCTTTTCTCCAGCCCCAGCCCCCAATCTGCGATTGGCCCCAGCTCCATCGCCAGGCCGAAGAAGGGCAGCAGCACATCGGCGGGTAAATGTTTCGTGCCGCCGTCCAGATCCGCCACTTCCACGCTCTCCAGCGCGCCGTCGGTGCCGTGCAGGGCATGAAGCTGGTAGGGGATGACCATTTCCACCTTGCCGGAGGACACCAAGGCGTCGAGCTGCGCGGTACTCTCCGGGGCAGCACGGAATTTCGGGCGGCGATGCACCACGGCGATGTTGGCGGCAATGCCGTGCAGGGCCAGCGCCCAATCCACCGCCGAGTCGCCGCCACCGGCGATGACAACGCGCTTGCCGCGCAGATCCTCGCGCCTTTTCACGTAATAGCGTACCGCGCCCGTGGTCTCGTAGGCCGTAAGGCCTTCCAGCGGCGGGCGGTTGGGGCCGAAAGCCCCGGCACCCGCGGCAACAATAACTGCTTTGGCTTTGATCTCATCGCCAGCGCTGGTGGTGAGGGTGAAGTTCCCGCTCTCGCCCGCAAGGCTCGTCACTTGCCGCCCAAGCAGCTTGGCGCATTCAAACGGCGCAATTTGCTCTTCCAGTTTCGCAATCAGCGCGCCGCCTTCAATGGCGGGGTGGGCGGGAATGTCGTAGATCGGCTTTTCCGGGTAGAGGGCCGCGCATTGGCCGCCCAGATCGTCCAGCGAATCGACCAGAACGCAGGACATTTTCAGCATCCCGCATTCGAACACCGCGAACATGCCGGCAGGGCCAGCGCCTATAATCGCCACATCGGCTGAAATGCGTTCCATGATGAATGCTTTGCCCCGGCCCTCTTTCCTGATCAAGCGTGCCGATACAAAACAAACTTATGCGCTTGCATCTGAAGGACGAGTCGGAGACCCAGCGCCTGGGGCAGAAGCTAGCTGCCATTGCCCAGTCGGGCGATGTGCTGCTGCTGGAAGGCCCGTTGGGGGCGGGCAAGTCCTGCCTCGCCCGGGCGTTTATTCGCGCGATGATGGGCGATGCGCGCCTTGCCGTGCCCAGCCCAACTTTCACCCTGGTGCAGAGCTACGAAACGCCGGGCGGTGCGGAGATTTTTCATTATGATCTCTGGCGGTTGGATGGCCCGGCGGCGCTGGAGGAGCTGGGCTGGGACGAGGCGCTTTCGGGCATTGTGCTGGTGGAATGGCCGGAGCGGCTGGCGGGCTTCGCGCCTGCCCATGCGTGGCGGCTGCGCTTTACCCTTGCGGGCACGGGGCGGGATGTGGAGATTGAAGGGGATTTAAGGGGTTTGGATGCAACCTGATACAGCGGTGATTCTTTGCGCGGGGCTAGGCGAGCGGATGCGCCCCTTAAGCCTTTCCACGCCCAAGCCGCTGCTGCCTTTGGCGGGCCAGCCGATTCTGGCGCACAGCATGGCGCGGCTGCGCGATGCCGGGGTAACCAGGATTATTGCCAATGCGTCGTATCTGGCGGGTCAGGTGGAAAGCTTCTTCGCGTCATATGAAAACGTGACCGTTATGCGTGAGGAGGCGTTGCTGGAAACCGGCGGCGGGCTGGCCTCGATGGCCAACAAGGGCGTGCTGCCGGACGCGCCGTTCTACATTATCAACGGTGATTCCTTTTGGGTGGATGGCCCATCCGCCGCGCTGCCGCGTTTGGCCGCCGCCTTTAACCCCGCGCGCGAGGATGCAACATTGCTGCTTGCCCGTTCCGCCGGAACCATCGCGGAGACGCGCTTTGGTGATTTTGTCTGGCCGCGTGAGGGGGAGCTGCGCCGCAGGCGGGAGCGTGAGGTCGCACCTTATCTCTATTCAGGTATTCAGATTGCGACCAAGGCGCTGCTGCATGGCGCGGCGGTGGAGCGGTTTTCAATAAACCGGCTGTGGGATGATGCGTTGGTACAAGGGCGGTTGAACGCGATTATTCATGACGGGGTGTGGTTTCATCTCAGCACGCCGGAGGACCTTGACCGTGCGGAGGAGCTTCTGGCGGCGCGGGAGGTAGGCAACTCGACATGACATTGCGCCGCCCGCGTATCGGTGCATTCCCGCCGGAAGCCGCGTTTTTGCCCGCACTCGCCCGGCTGTGGCTGGCTGAGGGGGGCGGGCATGAGGGGCTGATTATTCTGCCCAGCCGCCGCGCTGCCCAAGCCTTGGCGGGAGCGTTTCTGGAGGCCAATGCGGGCAAGGCGTTGCTGCTGCCGCGCATTATAGCCCTTGGCAATATCGACGAGGCGGGGCTGCTGCTCTCGGCTGGCTTCGCGTTGCCGCCCGCCATGGCCCCCGCGCGGCGGCAGGCGCTGTTGGCGCGATTGATTTTGCAAATGCCGCAGGAAACTGGTGCACCGCGAAAACTGCCCGCCGCCTGGGAGCTGGCGGCTGAGTTTTCCAGCCTGCTGGACGAGGCCGACCATGCCGGAGTGGATCTGGCAGCGGCGCTGCCCAATCTGGTGCCGGAGGATTTCGCCGAACATTGGCAGAAAACGCTGGAATTTCTTACCATTGTTACCCATGCCTGGCCGGAAATTCTAAAAGCCGAAGGCGTGACGAATCCGGCGAAGCGCCTGGCTTTGCTGATAGAGGCGCAGGCCAGGGCGTGGCAGGAAAACCCGCCCCCCGGTCCGGTATGGATGGTGGCCGCCGAGGGTACGCCCGCTATCGCCCGCATGGCGGAGATGGTGGCGAAACTGCCGCAAGGGCGGTTGATTTTGCCGGGGTTCGACCCGCATTTACCCGCGGCGGCGTGGGAAGGAGTTGAGGAAGCGCACGCGCAAGGCGGTATCGCCCGGCTGCTGGCGGATATCGGCGCGCGGGTGGAAGAAGTGGCGGCACTGCCTGCTGTTTTGGCGAAAGTGCCGGAAGGGCGCAGCGGATTATTCTCCCGTGCCTTGCTGCCCGCCTCAGCACTTTCTGAATGGCAGAATCCGGCGGGGCTAAGCCTGGAGGGGGTTTCGTACCTCGAAACCGGGGACGAGGCGCAAAACGCCCTGGCCATTGCGATGATATTGCGTGAGGCGCTGCAAACCCCTGGGCAGAGTGCCGCATTGATTACGCCGGACCGTGCTTTGGCGGCGCGTGTGGGGGCGGCGCTGAAACGCTTCGGCATTACGGCAGATGACAGTGCTGGCGAGCCTTTGGCCGCCACCCCGCCGGCGGTGTTTCTGCGCTTGCTGGCCCGCGCCGCGCGAGAGGATTACGCGCCTTTGCCGCTGCTGGCTTTGCTGAAACACCCGTTGGCCACGGGCGATATGAACCCGCAGGCCTTCCGGGACATGGCGCGGCGGCTGGAGGCACATGCGTTGCGCGGCCCACGCCCGCCGCCAGGGCTGGAGGGTTTGCGCTTCCGGTTGAAGGACGAGCACCAGGCCGAGAAGGATTTTCTTGCCCGGTTGGAGGCCATGTTAAGGCCGCTGACTTTGTCGGTTATGGTTCCGCCCGTGGCGGCGCTGACAGCCCTGATTACAGCCGGGGAGGCCTTGGCCGCCACACCGGATGAGCCCGGCCCGGTGCGGCTTTGGCTGGGCGAGGCGGGCAATGCGGTTTCCGCCCTGCTGGCCGAAAACCTGGCGGCGCTGGAGGGGATGCCAGATATGGCCCCCGCCGATTTGCCGGAGCTGCTGGATGCACTGATGGGCGGGCAGGTGGTGCGCCGCCCTCGCGCGAAGGATGGGCACCCGCGCATCGCCATTTGGGGTATTCAGGAGGCGGCGTTGCAAAGCGTGGATGTGGCGGTGCTGGGTGGCTTGGTGGAAGGCGTGTGGCCAACCCCTGAGGAACCCGGCCCCTGGCTTTCACGCCCAATGCGCAAGAAAGCGGGGCTGCCCAGCCCGGAATTGAAAATTGGCCAGGCGGCGCATGGGTTTTTCTCTCTGGCCAGCGTTTGCCCGCAGGTGGTGTTGGCCGCCCCTAAGCGGCGTGAACGTGCCCCCGCCGTGCCCGCCCGCTGGCTGACGCGGCTTGCTGCCATGCTGGCGGGGCAGGGTCTGGTGCTGCCCGCGCACGATGCCGGGCTTTGGGTGGCGCAGATTGATTTGCCGGCGCGCCGTGTGCCGCGTTTGCGGCCGCGCCCCACCCCGCCTGTGGAAAACCGCCCGCGCGTCTACTCAATTTCCGATATCGCAACGTTGATGGCGGACCCCTATGCGATTTATGCGAGGAAAGTGCTTAAACTTTTTCCGCTTGATCCGTTGGATGAAGAAAGCGATGCCAGCCAGTTCGGCGATGTGGTGCATGAGGGGTTGGCCAGGTTTTTTGCCGAAAGCGATGTGAACGCGGCTGATGCGCCAGCGCGGTTGTACAATGCGCTGGAGGTGGCGATGCGTAAAACCCACCCCCGCGCGGCATTGGCGCAATGGTGGGCAGCACGGCTGGAACGCATCGCGGATTGGCTGGTGGATGTTGAACGCGCGCGCATCGCGGAACATGGCGTGCCCTCGGCGCGAGGGTTGGAAGTGAAGGGCGAATGGAAATTGCCCGGAGATTTTCTGTTGAAAGGCCGCGCTGACCGGATTGAGCGCGATGCGGACGGTAAGCTGCGCATTATCGACTACAAAACCGGCAAGGCTCCAGAGGAGAAAAAGGTAAAAGCGGGCACCGCGCCGCAATTGCCGCTGGAAGCAATGATGGCGGAACTTGGCGCTTTTGGCGAAGACTTTGCCGCCGAGGTAAAGGAACTGATCTATGTCACGCTTTCCGGCCGTGCGGTGGCAGGTGCTGAAACAGCGATTATGAAAAAACCAGAGGAGCTGCGGAAAGTTATCGACCGCGCGGTAGGGGTAGGAGATCTGCTGGCAAAATATGCCGACCCCGCCAGGCCGTTTTTGGCCGCGCCGCACCCCGGGCGGGTGAACCGTTTCGATGACTATGCCGGCATTTCGCGCCGCGCCGAATGGAGCGGGGAGGGTGAAGATGTCAGCGATTGATGACGCAAACCGCGAACAATTAAAGGCGTCTGATCCGGCGGTGTCTGCCTTCGTTGCGGCTTCGGCGGGAAGCGGCAAGACCAAGCTGCTGACTGACCGCTTGTTGCGTTTGATGCTGGCGGGCACGGCGCCTGAGAAAATTCTGTGCCTTACCTATACCAAGGCGGCGGCGGCGGAGATGCGGATTCGCCTGAACAAACGCCTGGGAGAATGGGTGGCAATGCCGAGTGAGGCGCTGGCCGCCAGGCTGCGCGCGCTGGATGTAACGCCGGATGAGAAAACGCTCATCCGTGCCCGCCAGCTTTTCGCGGATGTGTTGGACCTGCCTGGCGGAATGCGGATTGAAACCATCCACGCCTTTTGCCAGTCCTTGCTGCGGCGCTTTCCGTTAGAGGCGCGGCTTTCCCCGCATTTTAGCGTGGCGGATGACGAAGCGGCGGGATTGCGGTTGCGGGAAGCGCGGGAGGATGTGCTGGCCAACCCGGCGGCGCGGGGCGCTGTGGGCACGCTGGCGGCGGAAATTGATGAGACGCGGTTTGCAGAGTTGAGCAGCAAGCTTGTGAAAGATTTGGCGCCGGAATTTCTGAATCAATCGAAAGAGGCCCTGGCGGCGATGCTGCGCGCCGCGCTGGGGACGGAGGAAGAGAACGAGGCGGCGTTGCTGCGCGCCATGGTCAGCCCGCCGCGTGAGGAGGCGTTGCGGGATTATTTACGGTTGGTGGCGGAGCGCGGAACGCCAACAGGGCAGAAGT
>JAGWIL010000534.1 GCA_028866335.1 Rhodospirillales bacterium | reverse complement strand
CGACGAAAGACGACACCGCCGGGTCGGACGCCGCCAATTGATGGCGGTTGGCGTCTTCAATCGCTGACATCTTCATCCTCCCCGCCCCATTCGGCACGGCGTGAAATACCAGCATAATCGTCGAACCTGTTCACCCGCCCCGGATGCGGCGCGGCGAGAAATGGCTTGCCAGCATCTGCATATTTGGCAAGCAGGCTACCGATATCCGCCGCGCGCTCGATCACCGCGCGCAATTCCTCGGGTTTTTTCAAAATCATCGTTTCGCTGCCCGCCGAAGCCCGGCCGGAAAGGGCGACATAGATCAGCTCCTTCACCTCCACAGCAAACGCCTCACCAAAGGCGCCAAGCTCGGCCATCACCGCTTCTAGCGGCAATTGCGGCGCGGTGCCGGCCAGCACCTTTTTCTCCTCGGGCGGCTTGCCGGTCTTATAATCGATGATCCGCACCCGCCCATCCGCGTCGCGCTCAATCCGGTCGGCCCGGCCTTTCAGCAGGAAATCACCGGGAAGTTTCCATTCGCCTGCCTGCTCCAAGGCCCGCGCCACGGGCATGCCACTTGCCGCCACGCGCGCGCTCTCGGTTTCCACCAGCCAATCCGCGATACGCTCCAGCCGCGCCAGCCACCATTGCGCCAGCGCCTCACGCGGCCGGGAGTCGCGCATCGCCACTTCCAGCGCATGGCGCAGCCGCGCCACCGCGTCCGGCGCCATCACATCGCTTTCCGCGAAAAACTTCGCCAGCCCCGCATGCACCACATCGCCAAACTGGCTGGCGTCGCTCTCGTCGTCCAGCGGGTCCAGCGGGAAAAGCTTTAAAACTTTCCTTGCATAAATCGCATAGGGGTCGGTCACCAGCGTGGCAATGTCCGAAATCGAATATACGCGCGGGCGGTTCTCGGCAGGTGGCTTGGGCTGCGGCTTAGGGCGCGGAATGCGCCGTTCCGGCAGGTCAAGCTGCACCGCCCACAGCCCCGCCTCATGCGCGGGCAGTTCCAGCCCCTGCCCCGCCAGCATGGCGGCAAGGCGCGTCAGCCAGCGCGCGGGCACGGCGGGGGCACGCTCGCGCCGCTTGGGGGCAGCCAGAATTACTTGCGGGCAAGCGCAGGCGAGTGAGAAAAACCCGTGCGCCGCCTGGCCGATTTTCAATT
>JAGWIL010000533.1 GCA_028866335.1 Rhodospirillales bacterium | reverse complement strand
GGCACGGGGTGCCCGTTTGCCGCGGCCTCAAGATTCTTCCGTAAACCCGCCAATGCCGTATTATACGAGGAAATATCGCTTCCCGCCGCCACGCCCTGGGCGATCAGCCCCAGCCCCGTAAACAGGCCGCGCGCGGAAGGGTCAGCCGCAAGCTGGCCCAGGAAAGGCTGTGCGGCGATAATCTGGTTTAGCAGTGCTGCTAAATCCGCCACCGGTAACAGCAGCAATCCTTCATTCTGGTAAAACGGGCTTCCAGCAGGATATTGCGAGCTCCGGAAATTCACCGTGTCGGCGTTTAGCGCCTGATTCAACGCGACTGCGGTTTCTGAAGCCTCCTCAGGCGTATCCCCCTTCACCACCGCCACGATCAGATCGTTAAACTGCGGGAAATTTTTGTCTTCTAAAATCTGCGCCTGGCGCCAGGGGAGAGAACTGGCGAAAAGATGGTCGGTATCCGTGTCTATCGATAGATTACGAAACGTATAGGCAAGGCCGAGCCCCCCCGCCACCAGGAACAGCAGGATGCAAAGTGCCGCATAGCGGCGCGCCGCGCTGACGGTAGCAACGATATATGGCACGCTTTTCCCCCGATTGCCTGGCTGAGATAGGTGTGCCGGACCTAGAAGGCCAGCCCAGACATAGCCAACCGGCCGTAAACATCGGCCAGAACCATCTGCAAGGCCTCCAGCAGAAGAATCGCAATGACAGGTGAAATGTCGATATTGCCCATATAGGGGATAATGCCACGGATCGGCCGTAACACCGGCTCAGTCACACGGTTAAGGAAATCGGCCACCACATAGACAAACTGGCTACGCGGATTTGCAATCCCGAAGGCGATCAACATGCTCAGCACCGCTGAGGCGATGATAGCAAGTATCAGCAGATGGATCAGCTCGCTCAAAAGCCAGAATATCGCGCCAACCATGGTCTTCCCCAAAAATATATACCGTCAAGACACCTAGCGGCGGGAATGTGATGAGGCAATGTTGACTTCCCGCCACGAATGCGCGAAATGCCGCCCCCGCATGGTTGCCTAGCTTTCGCCGGGAACCGGGGCTGTAGCTCAGTTGGTAGAGCGCGTCGTTCGCAATGACGAGGTCAGGGGTTCGATTCCCCTCAGCTCCACCAGTGTCTCGCCACTCTC
>JAGWIL010000110.1 GCA_028866335.1 Rhodospirillales bacterium | reverse complement strand
ACATTCGGCACGTTCCAGTCTTACGGCGCCGCTTCGGGCAATCTCGGCGGCGTAAATAATAGCGGCACCATGGGTATAACCGGCTTCGCGGATATTGCCGCGGCCAGTTATACCGGCGCTGGCGGCCTCACTCTGGGCGGCGAGGCCCAGCTCAATATCACCGGTGCTGCATCGTTCCTGGCCGGGCAGGGCTTCATCGGCACGGATGCGCGGCTCACCGCCGGAACATTCACGCAAACCGGCGGCGTCCTTACCATCGACGGGCGGCTTGCTGCCACAGGGGCTGCCACATTCAGCAATGCCAGCCTCGCCGGGGGGGAGCTTTCCGCAACCTTGCTGGATGTCACCGGCACGCTTGCGGGCGATGGTGTCATCAATGCCGCCACATTGCTTGGCGCCGGCATAATTTTGGCCCAAGGCGGCAAGCTGCTCATGGCAGGCGGCAGTTTCACCGGTGCCGGCCCGCTGGAAATCGCCACCGGCGCGACGCTGGAGCTTTCCAGCACCGATCTCTCCGGCGCGCCGGTTAGCTTCACTGGCACCTCCGCCCTTCTGGTGGTGGACGACGCAGCCACGGGCCTACCGGGCATCGCCGGTATGTCGAGCTTCGATGCGGTGGATCTGGTTGGCATCGCCCCCAGCCTCGTCAGCATTGCAGGCAACACCATCGAGATCCTCAACCAAGGGAGCATCCCGCAAACCTTCGCGGTTGCCACCAGCGGCACCTCGCTTCCCAGCCTTGCCATCACTACGGATGGCAGTGGCGGCGCGCTCATTACCTTGGGCGGCGAGCTGCCCTGTTACGCGCGTGGCACCAGCATCCTCACGCCGCAGGGCTACCGGCCGGTGGAAACCATCCGCCCTGGGGACCCCATCATCAATGCCGCCGGTGAACGCCGCCCGGTGCGCTGGGTTGGCTGGCGCACGCTGGATCTCGGCCCCCGTTCGGCCAAATCCGCCAGGCCGGTTATCATCCTGCCCGGCGCGTTCGGCCCCGGCAAACCGTTCAAAACGCTGCGCCTTTCGCCCCTGCATTGCATCTACACGCAAGGGGTGCTCATCCCGGTTGCCCATCTCGTAAATGGTGCCACCATTCTGCGTGACGAAACCTCTCCGGCGATGACCTATTATCATCTGGAGCTTGACCGGCACGACATCATGCTGGCCGAGGGGTTGGAATGTGAATCCTATTTCTGCAACGCCAATCGCGGGCAGCTTTATCACGAGCTTGGGCGGCGCAGCCCGGCGCGGCGGCCTTTTGCCCCGAATGTCACCAGCGGCGCGCGGCTGGCGGCGGTACGGCGCAGCCTGCACGTGCTGGCGCTGAACGCGGGCTTCACGCCCGGCTACACGCCCCGCTTGCGGGCGGTGAGCGGCGGAATGGATTCTCTACCTCGTTTCACCCGCCAGGCAGGCTGGCGTTATGCCTCCTTCAGCTTTGCCGAACCCGTTCACGGCCTCACCCTGCTATGCCCCGCTGTTTCCCCCGCTGACACCGACCCTGAATCGGAGGACCGGCGAGAGCTCGGCTTGTGCCTTGGCGAGATGCGCGGGCTGATTCTGGGGCAGGGCTGGCTGCCCCGCGCGGCGGGCGATGCAGGCATCTGGATGGGCCGTCAGGCGGAAATCGGCCTTCGCCGCGCCCGGCGGCAGATCAAGCTGCCTGTCGCCGCGTTGCCGCAAAGCTGGCAGCGCCCCGCAACCATTGACGCTCCGCCCGCAACCCGTTAGAGCCGCGCTTCGTTGCCGGGAACGTGGACGGGCGGTGGTCGCCCGCGCCCGCTCTTTGCCGTGAAAACGGAAAAGAGACTACTGGCGGATTTAACAAGAAAGGTACCAGCGCCGTGACCAAGCGCAGTGAGAGCAAGTATAAAATCAACCGCCGCCTGGGTGTTAACCTGTGGGGCCGCGCCAAATCGCCTGTTAACAAGCGCGAATACGGCCCCGGCCAGCATGGCCAGCGCCGCAAGAAGCCGACCGATTTCGGCGTGCAGCTTATGGCGAAGCAGAAGCTGAAGGGTTACTACGGTAACATCTCCGAAAAGGCTTTCTACAAATATTACGAAGAGGCTGTGCGCCGTAAGGGTGACACTTCTGAGAACCTGATCGAGCTTCTGGAACGCCGCCTGGATGCGGTTGTCTACCGCATGAAATTCGCGATCACCCCGTTCGCATCCCGCCAGTTCGTCTCCCACGGCCACGTGACCGTGAACGGCCAGAAGGTCAACATCCCGTCCTTCCAGGTGAAGGATGATGACATCATCGAGGTCCGCGAGAAGTCCAAGCAGCTGGCCGTGGTGCTGGATGCCGCGCAGAGTGGCGAACGCGATGTGCCGGAATATATCGAAACCGACCACCGCGCCATGAAGGGCCGCTTCGTGCGCGCGCCCAAACTGGCGGATGTGCCATTCCCCGTGCAGATGGAACCGCATCTCGTGGTCGAGTTCTACTCCCGCTAATTTCCAGTTATCTGGAACATTCAAAAACGGCGTCTTCGGGCGCCGTTTTTTATTTTGTCACATGGCAGAGACGCTGGCGTTACAACACGCGGCTACCAATCAGGCCTGATAAGCTGATTGGAGTTATTCATATGCGCCGTATTGTGTTTGCGTCTCTTATTGCCCTGGCGCCGGGGCTTGCCTTCGCCCAAATGGCCACGAATACCGCTAACCCGCCTGCACCTCCGCCCGCAGGAATGGGCGGCATGGGCCCCGGCCCGTTGGGTGGGCCAATGGGTGGTTCAATGATGTGCCCTCCTGGCCATGGCGGCAAGGGCCGCCATATGATGGACCCTGAGCAGGTGATGCTGAAGTTCTACGCTGCCAATACCAGCCATGACGGGCACCTCACGCTCGCGCAGGCAAAGGCAGCGAATTTAAAACCGGTGGTCGATCATTTCAGCCAGATCGATACCGATAAACACGGCTATGTCACGTTTTACGATATCCAGGCCTGGCGGATGGACGATATAGCTAAGCACCTAGAAGCCCAGGCCACCGCTTTGCGCGCCAAAGATTCCTGAGCAACCGATCGGGCCGGCAACGTTCCGGCCCAACTCGTATAAACTTCAGAACGCGCCGCTGCGCCCCTGCGGAAATTGGGGCGCATTCTTGTTCGGGTCGCCGGTCACGAACATCTGGTGAAAAATATCGCCAAATGTGGGTTCGACCGCCGGCTGTGCGCTGGTTGTTTCACCGGAAGTAGAGGCGCTGCCTGGCGTGCTGGGCGGCGTTCCTGGCAAAATCTGCGATGCGACTGAATTTGGCCCAAACAAATGTATCACCTCGCCTGATGGCGGCGGTGTGGGGTCTTGGCGGGCCAGAGCAGGTGAGGCGGCCAGACCTACGAGAATAGCAGTGGATAGAAGTTTCAAAATTATAGCTCCGGAGTAGTCTTCCTAACATCGCGCTCCTAGGCTGATCAGGCAACCCACCAAGGCGCATCCGGCCATGCGTTAAGTCTCCGCCTCAATCGGTTTGCCAAACCCTCCAGGCGCTCATTGGCCCGGCTTTACCGGCGCTCGCAAAATCCGCCAGCCGCAGCGTTACCGCCGCATGTTCCATTACGGTGCTGGCATCCTCCCCGCTTCCCGGCCATCGTGGCGAAACGCCCACCGTAATCAGCGTTGTCTCAGGCAGCAAAGCTGGCAAAGTTGTGCAAAATTTCGCGGCGCGCTCTCCGCCCGTCAAATGGTCCATATTGTCGCACCACAACCCTATGGTGGTTCCGTCAATCCGCCCCAATAAATCCGTGGGGCGGACAATATCCCGCAATTCCTCCGCCAGCCGCATAGCCACGGCGGGCCAGAGTGTTTCCTGGGCACGAGAAAAGCCTAAATAGAGCAGGGTGCCAGGCTGCTCTTCAACATCCAGCCGGTCCAGCCTGCGGGCAATTTCGTCTCCGAAGGTCTTGCTGGTCCAGAAGCCGGTTTCAACATCCAGCACAGAGGAAAGGCGAAGCTGTATGTCCATTCCCGCCCCGTCAGCCAAGCCGGGCAGCACCATCTCCGGCGCTTCCATATCGAATAACAGCCCATAGATGCCAGCTACGCCACCGCCTGAAAGCCGTGGCGCCAGAGAAAGCCGGTAAAGCCGCGGCGCATTCGCCGGGCCATCCAGCCGTACACGCCCATGCCAGGCCACACATTCCACGCAGATGGTGACGATGATCGATCTGAATTCACTGGCGCTAAGGGCGGCTTCTTCCGCTGAGGGGCCGTTCAGCAGGCTGGCGAGTTCCAACCCCAGGATTTCGCTGGCCTGCCGCCCCAGCACCCGGCCCGGCCCAAAGGCGGTAAACCGGCCAAGTTTGTCGGTCTCAAACGCCAGATCGGCGAGCATTGAGCCAATAACCAGCCATGATGTGCCATTGGCAGCTGGCAAGGCGGGCGGTGGCAGGGCTGAAAGCGGGGAAGGGGTCATACCCCTTTTTTAAAAGCCATCCGTTAACAGATATTTAAATTCTTTACCGCCCAGTTTGCCCCCGGTGGCGCAACATATGGTCCGCCAACACGCAAGCCAGCATGGCTTCGCCCACCGGCACGGCGCGAATGCCAACACAC
This sequence comes from Rhodospirillales bacterium, assembly GCA_028866335.1. The sequence continues at coordinate 1,328 of JAGWIL010000110.1, read as the reverse complement.
GGATCATGCCGCCCCTTGGTGAACACCTCCACCTCTTCACCCTCCGCGCTAACAGAGAGCTTTGGCGTTAGAATGGAACTTGTTGGTTTTACAGCAAACCTTGCCACAATCGGCTGGCCCGTGGCGATGCCACCCAAAATCCCGCCCGCATGGTTGGAAAGAAATTCGATCTTCCCATTCTTCATGCGCATCTCGTCGGCGTTCGCTTCCCCGCGCAGCGCGGCAGCGTCAAATCCGTCGCCTATCTCCACGGCCTTCACCGCGTTAATACTCATCAGCGCGGCGGCTATATCGGCGTCCAGCTTGCCATAAATCGGCGCGCCCAGCCCCGGCTTCACGCCCTCGGCCACCACTTCCAAAACCGCGCCGATAGAGGAACCCGCCTTGCGAATGGCGTCCAGCTCGGCTTCCCAGCTTTTGGCGGCCTCAGCATCCGGGCAGAAGAACGGGTTTTCATCCACCTGCGCCCAATCCCATCGCGCGCGATCAATCCCATGCGCGCCCATTGCCACCATGGCACCACGGATGACCACCTCCGGCCCCAGCACCTTGCGGGCAATGGCACCTGCGGCCACGCGCATCGCGGTTTCGCGGGCAGAGGAGCGGCCACCGCCGCGCGGGTCTCGATGGCCATATTTCATATCGTAAGCCACATCCGCATGGCCGGGCCGGTAGCGCGCCGCGATATTCGCATAATCCTTGGAGCGTTGGTCGGTGTTCTCGATCATCAGCGAGATCGGCGTGCCGGTGGTCTTACCTTCATACACACCGGAGAGCACTCGCACCTGGTCTGGTTCCTGGCGTTGTGTGGTGAAGCGCGACTGGCCAGGGCGGCGTTTATCCAGAAAGGGCTGGATGTCAGCTTCTGAAAGTTCAATGCCAGGCGGGCAGCCATCCACCACCGCGCCAATGGCGGGCCCATGGCTTTCGCCCCAGGTGGTTACACGGAAAAGCTGGCCGAAGCTGTTAAAGGACATGATTTAATCGTTCGCGACCGTTATATCCGGCGCCTCCGGGTTTTTCATGCCGATGATGTGGTATCCGCAATCCACGTGATGAATTTCGCCGGTAACACCTTTGGAAAGGTCTGAAAGCAGATAAAGCCCGGACATTCCAACCTCATCCAGCTCCACATTGCGCCCCAGCGGCGCATTATAACGGTTCCATTTCAGAATATAACTGAAATCGCCAATGCCGCTGGCGGCCAGGGTTTTAATCGGCCCGGCGCTAAGCCCGTTCACGCGGATTTTATCCGTTCCCAAATCCGCCGCCATGTAGCGCACGCTGGCTTCCAGCGCCGCCTTGGCCACACCCATCACGTTATAATG
>JAGWIL010000532.1 GCA_028866335.1 Rhodospirillales bacterium | reverse complement strand
TTCCCCATCAACGGTGCGCCCTATGATGTGATGAGCCTGCTGGGCGACATGCCAGAGCGGGCAGAGATTTTATACGACCGTGAATTTACCGGGCTGGAAACTTTCCTGGCTGAGCGCGGGGATTTGTACGATCTGATATGGGTGGCGCGGACGCATAATTTGCGGCGCGTGCAGGCGGCCCTGGCGGGAAGCCGGGCCAAAATCATCCTGGATACGGAGGCGCTGGCGAGTTGCCGGGAGGCCGCACGCGGCAGCACGGATTTTGATCTTCCTAAGGCTTTGGCAAAAGAATTTTTTGGGCTGCCGGAGGTTGCGCATATTCTCGCGGTGAGTGAGGCTGAGGCCGGGGCGTTGCAGCAGCTGGGAATGAAGCATGTTTGCGTGCTGGGTACAGCGCGCGAAGCTACACCCACCAAGCCTGGTTTTGCCGCGCGGGAAGGGTTGTTATTTATCGGCGCCATTCACCAGACTGGCGCGCCAAATGAGGATTCATTGCGATTTTATAAGCATGAAATTTATCCGGCTCTGGCGCAGCTGATGCAGAACCCGCCGCTGCTGAACGTGGCGGGGCATGTGGCGGCGGTGGTGGCGTTGCCCGCTCTTGGCGCAGGCATAAAATGTTTGGGCGAGGTGGCGGATACCGCGCCGCTTTACGAAGCGGCGCGGATCTTCATCGCCCCCACGCGCTTTGCCGCTGGCACGCCCTATAAGATTTACGAGGCCGCCGCGATGGGCCTGCCCTGCGTGGTGACGACATTGCTCGCGGAACAGCTCGGTTGGGTTCACGGCGAAGAATTGCTGGCCGTGCCCGCGGATGAGCCCATGGCCTTCGCGGCGGCGATCGCCCGGCTGTATCATGACGAAGCCTTATGGATGCGGCTGCGTGAGGGGCCGCTGAAGCGCCTGAGGCGAGACAACAGACCCGCCGATTTTGCGCAGGCTGTGAAAAATCTGCTGGCGGTGTAACTACTTTTCTAACACTGCCTGCTTCGGCATTCTGTGCCGGTAGGCCAGTGCCTCGGCGATATGTGGCTGCTGGGTTTCACGTTGCCCCGCCAAATCCGCAATGGTGCGGCCCACCCGCAGGGCGCGGATTTGCCCGCGCGCAGAAAGCCGCAATTTTTCAGCCGCCTGTTCCAAAAAGCGCCG
>JAGWIL010000531.1 GCA_028866335.1 Rhodospirillales bacterium | reverse complement strand
CCATGACATTATGGCTGCTCGTGGTTTCCTGCGCCATCGGGTTTTGCATCGCCTTGCCCCTCGCCATTGCGCGCAATTCGAAAAATCCGCTCATCTGGGGCCCGGTTTGGCTCTATGGTTTCATCTTTCGTGGCACGCCGCTTTATGTGCAGTTATTGCTTATATACACCGGCGTGTATGGTCTGCATTTCGTCCATAACACGCCGATGCTGGCTGGGTTTTTTCGCTCCGCCATCAACTGCACCTTGCTTTCCTTCGCGTTAAACACCGGCGCATACACCACGGAAATTTTCTACGGTGCCATCCGCGACACGGCTTTCGGCGAGGTTGAGGCCGGGCGCGCCTATGGCATGTCACAGCTCACCCTCTACCGCCGTATTATTATCCCCTCCGCCCTGCGCCGCGCGTTGCCAATGTACAGCAACGAGGTGATTTTGATGCTGCACGCCACCACCCTGGCTTTCACCGCCACGGTGCCGGATATCCTGAAGGTCACGAACGACGCCTATGTCGCCACTTATGCGCCCTTCGATGCGTTCGGGCTGGCCGCGGTGATGTATCTCTGCATCTCGTTTGGCCTGATCTTCATGTTCCGCAAGGCGGAGAAGCATTTCCTGGCACATCTGGTTGTTTAGAGTGAGGCGATTTCGCACCTTCCCACAGGCTTATGCCCACCGCGATGATTGATAAAGCAGACGTGAAACAAAAATCGGCCCGGAAGTTTCCCTCCGGGCCGGTTTTCAATCCACATCTGCGCAGCTAGAGCCCGATAGCTTGAGGTTGACGCGCTGAAGCGCGGCGGCTGAAAGCGTGAAACGGTCTCTTATTAAAGAGTTGGAGCGCCTTCAGGGTGATGCGGCAGCATCATCCTGAACATATAGCGCTCTAAATCAGCCCCGCAACGCCTTCGGCAACGCGGTTATTGCCTGGTCAATCAACGCGGCATCCGTATCGTTGCTCACATTATCGCGCATAATCGCGGCGGAGGCAGCGGTTGCGATGTCGATAGCGGCAGCGCGCACCTCTTTCACGGCGGCCGCCTCAGCCCCTTTAATCCGCTCCATCGCCATTTGCTCGCGGCGGCGGGCGGCGGCTTCTGCATCAGCAGCCAGTTCAGTAGCCAAACGCTGCGCCTCGGCATGGGCATTGG
>JAGWIL010000109.1 GCA_028866335.1 Rhodospirillales bacterium | reverse complement strand
AGCCTTTGCATGAATGCCGCCCCTTCCAACCGCCACGATGTAAGGCTGGAAAATGTAACCAAACAGTTTGGAGGCTGGACAGCGGTGGACGATATTTCGCTCACCGTTAAAGGCGGGGAGTTTTTCTCGCTGCTCGGCCCCTCGGGCTGTGGTAAGTCCACCACACTTTCGATGATCGGCGGTTTTGAATCGCCCAGCGCCGGGGCGATTTATCTGGGTGGTGAGGATGTGAGCCGCCAGCCGTCTTACAAACGCGATGTGAACACGGTGTTCCAGTCCTACGCCTTGTTTCCGCATCTCGATATTTTCGAGAACGTCGCCTTTGGGTTGCGGCGCAAGGGGCTGCCAAAAGCCGAGATAGAAACGCGCGTGCGAGACATGCTGGCGCTGGTGGATTTGACCAGCTTCGTCAAACGCAAGCCCGGCCAGCTTTCCGGCGGGCAGGCGCAGCGCGTGGCGCTGGCGCGCGCATTGGTGAACAAGCCTAAATTGCTTTTGCTCGACGAACCGCTGGGGGCTTTGGATTTAAAGCTGCGCAAGCAGATGCAGATTGAGCTGAAGCGGATTCAAAGCGAAATCGGCATCACCTTTTTGTTCGTGACGCACGACCAGGAAGAGGCGATGGCGATGAGCGACCGGCTTGCCGTGATGTCCAAGGGCAAGATTGAGCAGGTGGGTACTCCGGCGGAAGTCTACGACCATCCGTGCACGGAATTTGTGGCCTCCTTTCTTGGTGCCTCTAACCTCATTCCCGGCCAGGTGGTGGACCGGGGCGGCGAGACCGCAGCGGTGAAGCTGGAGGACGGCGCGGTGGTGAAACTGCCCGCAAGCACCCTGGCCAGCAGCAACAGCGCCGATGTGAAAATAGGCGTGAGGCCGGAGAAATTCCTGGTTCTGGCCCCTGGCGAAAGCGAGGAGCCGGGCTGGAACGTGATTGAAGCCGTGGCGGGGGTTTCAGTCTATCTTGGCGTAAGCCGCCAATACATGATGGAAAGCAAAACCGGGCGGCCGCTTAATGTCTATGCCCAAAATTCCGGCCGCGCGGGAGAGCTTGCCCCTGGCGAGACCGTGCGCCTGGCCTGGAACCCGGCCCACACATTCGCCGTTGCCGCCAATCAGATCCAACCCGCAGAAGGAGAGTAAGATGAGCCAAGACGACCATAACGGCCGGGATAATACCCAAGCATTCTACCGCGGGCTGACGCAGCCGCGCCTGACCCGGCAAAACTTCCTGCGCGGCTCCGGTGCGGCACTGATGGCCGCCCTCGCCCCGCAGATTGCCCGGGCGGAGACCGTGACCGACTGGAAAGCCTGGTGGGCGAAACAGGTACCGACCAAAGAATTCGTGTTCGCCAACTGGCCGCTTTACATCGACGTGAACTCCGACGGGAAGACTCATCCCACCCTTGATACTTTTACCAAGCAGACCGGCATCAAGGTAACATATGATGAAGTGATCCAGGACGATCCTTCCTTCTACGCAAAGGTTGCACCGGTGCTGAAATCCGGCTCGCCAACCGGTTACGATATGATCGTGATGACCGATGGCTGGTACCTCACCGAAATGCTGATGCAGAATTGGCTGGTTCCGCTTTGGCGTGAGAAAGTGCCGAATTTCGACAAATACGCTGGCCCGAGTGTGAAGAACCCGCCTTATGACCCCGGCAACAAGCATTCCATGGTGTGGCAGTCTGGCCTGACCGGCATTGGCTACAACCCAAAGCTGACCAAGCGCGAGATTACCAGCATCGATGATTTGTGGGACCCCGCATTCGCCGGGCATGTCGGCATGTTCTCCGATGTGACGGAGCTTGGCCCGTTCGGGATGATGAAGCTTGGCATAAACCCCACCACCTCCACCCCGGACGATTGGCAAAAAGCCGCGGCTATTCTGCAAGAGCAGAAAGCCAAAGGTCAGGTCCGGCAATATTACGACCAGAGCTACATCAACGCACTTGAAAACGGTGATATCTGGATCACCATGGCGTGGTCTGGCGATATTTATCAGGCCAATTCCAAGGGCTATACTGACCTGAAATTCGTGGTGCCGAAGGAAGGCTGCAACATCTGGCACGATAACATGTGCATCCCCGTCGGCGCGGCGAACCCGCTCTCGGCGCTGGATTGGATGAACTATTACTACACACCGGAAGTGGCCGGGCTTATTGAAGACTACGTGAACTATATCTGCCCGGTTCCGGCGGCGAAGGATTATATCCTTAACGTCATCAAAGACCCCGCCGTGGCGAATTCGCCATTGGTGTTCCCGCCTGAATCTGAACTCGCGCTGGCGCATGAATTCCGTGCCTTCAAGAACTACGCTGAGTATCAGCAATGGCTGAATACCTTCAATCCGGTCGTTCAGGGCTAAGGCGGAGATAAACCAATGCGGCGGCTGCGCGGAAAACTGGCTCCTTATCTGCTCAGCCTGCCGAGCTGGGTTTATCTACTCGTGTTTTTTATTATCCCGCTTGCCTCGATGCTGGGCATGGCGCTGGCGGTGGGCGACCCGCTTTCAGGCTACACCCTATCCGACAATTTCCAGGAATTCGTGACGGGATTCACGAACTATGAAGACGCATTCCTGCGGTCGTTCTGGTATGGAACCGCATCGACGGTGATAACGCTGGCGGTTGCTTACCCGGTGGCCTACTGGATCGCGTTTTACGGCGGCCGGCATAAAAGCACCTATCTGTTTCTCATTATGCTTCCGTTTTTTGTCTCTTTTGTTATTCGCGTGCTGGCATGGGAGTTTATTCTCTCCGACCAGGGCTTTATATTTGGGCCACTGAAGGCCATCGGCGTGTTGCCGCAGAATTTTCATCTGCTCTCGACGCAATGGGCGGTGATCGGCGGGTTGGTTTATAATTCCTTTGCTTATTACGTTCTGCCACTCTACGTGGTGCTGGAAAAAATCGATCGGCGGCTGGTGCGCGCGGCGAATGATCTTTACGCCTCCCCCGCTACCGCCTTCATGAAAATTATTCTGCCGCTTTCAGCGCCTGGCGTGTTCGCGGGGTTTCTGCTGGTTTTTGTAACGAATGTCGGTGACTTTGTGAACGCAGCACTGCTGGGCGGGCCGGGCACCTACATGATCGGCAATATCATCCAGGATTCGTTCTTCGAGAGCCAGGATTACCCGATGGCCGCGGCACTCTCCTCGATGCTGATGTTGATGCTGATGATCGCCATTCTGCTTTATTCCAAGGCATTCGGCACCGAAGCCATTCAGGAGTATGCGGCATGAGCGCTACAACTTCGCCGATGCCCTCCGCGCATAAACCAAGCCGCCTGGGCGAGCGGATTCTGGCCTGCTTCACCTGGGCGATGATTCTTTACACCATGCTGCCCATCGGCGTGATGGTGGTGTTCAGCTTCAATTATGCCCCCGCCGGGCGCATCGCGCTCAACTGGCTGCATTTTACCTTTGCCAATTATCGCGATGCTTTCGGGATTCAGGATCTGACCACCGCTCTCATCCATTCGCTAGAAGTGGCGGTGGGCAGCGCGGTTATTTCCTCTATTATCGGTACGCCGCTGGCCTTGGCGCTGGCGCGCTACAGGTTCTGGGGCAAATCTGCGACGGATCTGGTGATCTTCGCGGATATCGCCGCACCCGCCGTGGTGGTGGGTGCCTCGCTGCTCTCGCTGTTTCTGGCGTTGAACCTGCCGCGCGGGCTGCTGACGATTTTCATCGCGCACGTGGCCTTCAATCTTGCCTTCGCGGTGGTGGTGATCCGCGCCCGTGTTTCGGGGCTGGACCGTGCACTTGACCGCGCCGCGGCGGATTTGGGCGCCACGCCCTGGGTGGCGTTCTGGACCGTGACCTTCCCACTGATTCTGCCGGGAATTATCGGCGCCTGTATGCTGTGCTTCCTGCTTTCAATCGACGACCTGATTATTACATCTTTCGTCGCCGGGCAGACGCTCACCTTCCCGCTATGGGTTTACGGCGCGGTGAAGGTTGGTATGCCGCCGCAGGTGTTTGTGCTCTCCACCTTCATCTTCGTGGGTGGCATGGTGCTGGCGCTGGTGAACGTGGCGGTAACGCGCCGCCGCGAGACTGCATCTTAGCCCGGCAGGAAATCCGGCACTGAAAAGTAACGCTCGCCCGTGTCGTAATTAAAGCCCAGGACCCGCGAACCGGCGGGTAGCTCTGGCAGCTTGTTGGCGATGGCAGCCAGCGTAGCCCCGGAGGAAATGCCGACCAGCAAGCCTTCCTTGGCAGCGGATTGGCGGGCGTAGTCCTTGGCGGCGTCGCCTTCCACGGTGATGATGCCGTCAATCGCCGCGGGGTGGAAATTATCCGGCACGAAGCCTGCGCCAATGCCCTGGATGGGGTGCGGAGAAGGCGAGCCGCCAGAGAGCACCGGCGAGGCGGAAGGTTCCACCGCGAAAACTTTTAAGTTGGGCCAATGTTTCTTCAGCACCTCGGCGCAGGCGGTGATGTGCCCGCCAGTACCGACGCCGGAGATAATAACATCCAGCCCTTGTGGAAAATCCGCCAGAATTTCCTGCGCGGTGGTGCGGGCGTGAACCTCGATATTCGCCGGATTCTCAAATTGCTGAGGGATGAAAGCGCCCGGGTTTTGCGCTTGCAGTTCCATCGCGCGGGCAATGGCACCCTTCATGCCCTTTTCCTTGGGCGTGAGGTCGAAGCTGGCACCGTAAGCTTGCATCAACCGGCGGCGTTCCAACGACATGCTTTCCGGCATCACCAGGATGAGCTTATAGCCCTTCACCGCTGCGACGAGGGCGAGGCCCACGCCGGTATTGCCCGAGGTAGGCTCAATGATCAGCCCGCCGGGTTTCAGCAGCCCATCACGCTCCGCTGCCTCGATCATCGCCAGCGCGATACGGTCTTTGATCGAGCCGCCAGGGTTGCCGCGCTCGGACTTCACCCAGACATTGGCCTCAGGAAACAGGCGGGAGAGACGGATATGTGGCGTGTTGCCAATGGTATCCAAAACGGAGCTGACCGGCATTTCTATACTCCTGGCGTTTTTGTTTATGTCGCGCCGATGCGCCCCCGGTGCAAGGCCGGAATTTTTACACAGCCTCCCGCGCACGCGTGAGGGAGCGGCGCAGAAGCTGCCCCGGCTGATGCGGCTTGGCCAAGGCGGCGGCAAATTGCGCCGGCGCATGTTCCGCCGGGGTTTCGAAACTCGTGAACCCGCAGGCGATTAAAAAGCCGAACTGGTCTGGCAGAAAATGGCCGGTGGCACGAAGGTCGCCTTTATAGCCATGGTGCTCCCGCAAGGTGCGGGCGGTGGTGAAGCCCCGCCCGTCGCGGAATTTGGGAAACTCCACCGCGATGACGGCAAATTCACCCAGATGCGGCAAAACCTCGTCCAGCCCGGCACCAGGTGCCAGCGTTGCATTGGGTGGGGCGGCGGAAATTTCTTCTGCTTTGGTATTAATGAGTGGCATAAATGGCCCCTTTGAACGGTTCAGCGCCCAGGCGCCGGTAAGTGTCGATAAACCGCTCGCCGGTTTCGCGCAGCTTTAAATAAGCGTCCATCAGCGCTTCAATCGCATCCGGCACCTTTGCGGTGGGCACGGCCGGGCCAATGATTTTGCCGATGGCGGCTTTTTCATCCGCGGCACCGCCCAGAGTGATCTGATAGACCTCCTCGCCGTTTTTATCGACGCCCAGCAGTCCGATATGGCCGACATGGTGATGCCCGCAGGCATTGATGCAGCCAGAAATGTTCACATGCAGCGTGCCGATTTCATGTTGTTTCGGCTCCAGCCGTTCGGCGATGCGCTGCGCCAAAGGAATGGAACGCGCCGTGGCCAAGGCGCAATAATCCATGCCCGGGCAGGCAATGATATCCGTCACCAGCCCGATATTATCCGTGGCAAGGCCAGCTTTCACGAGGTCGCGGAACAAGGCGGGCAGATCATCCTTGGCCACATGCGGCAAAACCAGGTTT
>JAGWIL010000108.1 GCA_028866335.1 Rhodospirillales bacterium | reverse complement strand
CAACCTGCTTTTCAAGCTCTTGCCTCCCATGCCCAACGCCGCTAGAAGCCCGTCAACGGATATGGGCACTTAGCTCAGCGGTAGAGCATCACCTTGACATGGTGGGGGTCACAGGTTCAATCCCTGTAGTGCCCACCATATCCGGTTTTCCCTTGCGAAATCATCAGATTAGCATTCCGACTCCGGCTGCGCCCTCACCCTCAAGGGGCTGGCCTGCGCCTTGCGAACCGCCATAAGCTTGACTGCAAAACAATCCCGGCCCATTTGGGCGCCAGCTTTCTTTTCTCTGCAGAGGTATGTTTGTCCAAGGAAGATATGATTGAGTTCAGCGGCATGGTGACAGAGCTGCTGCCCAACGCCATGTTTCGCGTGAAACTGGATAACGAGCACGAGATTCTCGCCCATACCAGCGGTAAGATGCGCAAAAACCGCATTCGTGTTCTGGCCGGCGACCGCGTGAATGTTGAAATGACCCCGTATGACCTCACCAAGGGCCGGATCACATTCCGCTTCAAGTAATTCTGGCTTCGGCCAGCCCACGCCGCCTGGCGCTCTTGCGGCAAATCGGCATTGAGCCTGCCAGAATCGTCGCTCCTGAGATCGACGAGACCCCGGAAAAAGACGAACTCCCCCGGGTTTACGCCCGCCGGATGGCGGTGGAAAAACTTACCCCCGTGCCGGGCGCGTTCGTTATCGCGGCGGATACGGTGGTCGCCGCGGGCAGGCGCATTCTTCACAAAACTGAATCCCGCGAGGAAGCCGAGCGTTACCTGCGCCTCCTCTCAGGCCGCCGCCACAAGGTGCATAGCGCCGTGGCCGTGTGCGCGCCTGATGGCCGCATTGTCAGCCGGGTTGTGGAATCTGTGGTGGGATTCGCTCGGCTCGATGAATCCCAACTTCGCGCTTATCTTGAGGGCAAGGAATGGCCGGGCAAGGCGGGTGGCTACGCCATCCAGGGCCAGGCCGCCAGCTTTATCGATTTTATTTCCGGCTCTTATTCCGGCGTGGTTGGGCTGCCTTTGCACGAAACCAGCGCTTTGCTGCGCGGCCTGGGCTGGCGTTGATCGCCGCCTCCCTGCGTGGCGGGCTGGTACGTATCGCCCTGCTGCGCGGCGATGAGCTGGCGGAATTTTACCTTTGGAACCGCGACGCGCCAGATGGTGTTGGTGATATCTACACAGGCCGGGTGGTCTCGGTAGAAAAGGCGCTGGCGGGATGTTTCATTGCCTTGGGCGGTGAGGTCTCGGGCTTTCTGCCCGACAGCGCCAGGGCGAGGCACCTCACTGAAGGCCAATATATCAGCGTCTGCGTCACCCGCGCCGCGCAAGGTGGCAAAGGCCCACGGCTTGCCTTGGCTGAAGCTCCACCCGCTAGCACACCCGGCCTTACCTCCCATGGCCCCGGTCCGCTGGTGGAACTGGCGGAACGCTTTCCTGCAGAGGACATCATGCTGGACGATTACGCGCTGATGGCCGATTTGCGCCCGGCGCTGGAAGGCCGGATGCGCCACGCTGCAAAAGCCATCGACGCGGTTCTGGAAGACGAAATCGCGAGTTTAGGCGAACCAACAGCCGCCCTTCCCCACGGCGCCCGGCTGCACATTACCCCTGCCCCAGCCGCTACGCTGCTGGACATTGATGCCGCCGCCGCCAGCCATATGCCGCCGCTAGCGCTCAACACCGCCATCATTCCGGAAATCTGCCGGCAGATTGTGCTGCGTAATCTCTCCGGCGGCATTCTCATCGATTTCGCGGGTCTTAAAGCCGCGCAACGGCAAAAACTTCTTCCCCCTCTGCGCGAGGCGTTGAAGCACGACCCGCTCGGCCCCACACTCCTCGGGCTTTCGCATCTGGGCTTTGCGGAGATCAACCGGCGGCGCGTTCGCCCGCCTTTGCATGAGATGATGAACGGATGAAATGCCCCATCTGCGGCAAACCCACCGCGCCTGAACACGAACCCTTCTGCTCGCGACGCTGCGCCGATATCGACCTCGGCAACTGGCTGAACGACAGCTATAAGCTGCCAGCGCCGCTTGATGAGGAGGAGGACGAGGAAGAGGCGGAATAGCCTCTACTTCATTGTGTCAGAGCCGGATCAATACGTCCCCGCTTATCGGTGCCATTGGGCGATATAGACAGACCCCAGGATCATCACACCCCCGGCGAATTCGCCGATGGTCAGCGGTTCGCCCAGCAGCAAAAACCCACCCAGCGCGCTGAATACCGGCAGCAGGTACAAAAACCAGCTCGCATTCTGCGCCCCCAGCACGGCAACACCTTTGTTCCAGGCAACCAGCGCCACCACCGAAATGCAGGCACCCATGCCCAGCATGAGTCCCCATTCCTGGTACGACATCGCCGCCATCATCGGGCCCATGCCCGGCGCACCGGCGGCAAGCAGCGGCAACGTGCCCAGAAACATCGTGACCGCCGAGCTTTGCAGCGCGCCATGTTTTTTAATGAGCGGCGGGATAAGCACACAATAAACCGCCCAGCCAAAGGCCCCCAGGAGCAACAACAATATGCCGCGCACATCGCCTTCAGCCGGGCCCGCGGAACCGGCCAGCAGCACAATGCCCCCCAAGCCGAGCATGGCGGCAAAAATGCTTTTTCCCCCCGGTGGCCGGCGCAGAATGAAGCAGGACATCAGCAGGATCATCAATGATTCGGAGGAATTGAGCAGCCCGGTCATTCCGGCGGAAACGGTTCGCGCCGCCATGCCCCCAAGCAGGTTATAACCCGAAACGCCCGCCAGCCCGCAAATGGCACCGCGCAGCCAGTCCCGCCGGGACCAGCTTCGCCACGCCGCCACCACACCCGGCATAAAACAAATAGAGGCGATGGAGTAACGTACCGCCATATAGGCCGCACCGGGCATCGCCAGGTGGGTATTGCCAATGAAATAGCGGTTGCCGATGGGTGCGAGTCCCCACAGCACCACAGCCGCCAGCAGGAGCAGGAACGCCTGCGCCCGAGATGCAGGAAGCCGACCGAAAACGACTGACAGGCTCATGCACGCCGCCGCGAAGAATGGGGGTAAAAATGTAACTGGAGAGACCTAACTTGCCCTCAAGCCGCCGTCCATCCACGCCAAACGCTGGGCAAATATGCGTGTGCAAAGCAAAAGCCGCCTTCCCGGAGGAAAGCGGCTTTCTGAGCCTTCGTCGATTAACCTAAATTCGAGAAACCCTTGCTCAATACTTCCACGCCGGGAAGCATTTTGCCCTCCATCCATTCCAGGAAAGCGCCCCCGGCGGAAGAAAGATAAGTCAGCTCGTGATGCACCCCGGCCAGCTTCAAGGCTGAAACGGTATCGCCCCCGCCGCCGACGGAAATCACCTTGCCCTCCTGAGTGGCTTTCGCGATGGCGCTGGCCAGCGTGTTGGTTGAAGCATCAAAAGGCTTGGTCTCGAACGCGCCGAGCGGGCCGTTCCAGATGATGGTCTTGATCTCCGGCAGGCGATGAATAAACGCATCCACCGTCGCGGGGCCTACATCCAGCGCCATGGCGTCAGCCGGGATGGCGTCAATTTTCACCACATGGGTCGGCGCATTGGCCTCGAATTTCTCGGCCACCACCACATCCATCGGCAGAAAAATTTCACAGCCCTTGGCGGCGGCGGTTTTTATAATTTCCAGCGCGGTGCCGTGCAGATCTTTCTCCTGCAAGGATTTGCCAACATTATGCCCCTGTGCCGCCAGGAACGTATTGGCCATGGCGCCGCCGATCACCAGAATATCCACTTTGGTAACCAGGTTGTTCAAAAGCTCCAGCTTGGTGGAAACCTTGGAGCCCGCGACGATGGCCGCCACCGGGCGCTGCGGGTTGCCCAATGCCTTTTCCAGTGCGTGCAGCTCTGCCTGCATCAGCCGCCCGGCGAAGGAAGGCATATGCCTGGCCACGCCCTCGGTGCTGGCATGGGCGCGGTGTGCTGCGGAAAACGCGTCGTTCACATAAATATCGCCAAGCTTGGCCAAAGCCGCGGCGAAAACCGGATCGTTCTTCTCCTCGCCCGCGTGGAAACGGGTATTTTCCAACACCAGCACATCGCCATTGTTCAACGCGGCAACGGCGTTTTCGGCTGCCGGGCCAATGCAATCCGCCGCGAAGCCCACAGGCTTACCCAGAAGGCGGCCAAGCGATTCCGCGATTGGCTTCAGCGAAAGCGCGGGCACCACTCTGCCGTCCGGCCGGTCGAAATGGCTGAGCACGATTACCTTCGCGCCTTTGTCAGCAAGCTCCTTGATGGTCGGCAGCAGGCGCTCAAGCCGGGTCGCGTCTGTCACCTTTCCGTCCCGCACGGGCACGTTCAGATCGGCACGCAGCAGCACGCGCTGCCCCGCGACATTCACATCGTCGAGTGTCCTGCTCATAGCGCACCAAAATAAGCAGCGGTGTCGGACATGCGGCTGGAGAAGCCCCATTCATTGTCATACCAGCCCATCACACGGACCAGCGCCTTATCCACCACCGCGGTCTGCGGCGCGTCAAAAGTGCAGGAGGCAGGCTGGTGAATGAAATCCGTGCTCACCAACGCCTCAGTGGAATAATCCAGCACGCCCTTCAGCGGGCCTTCAGCGGCAGCCTTCATCGCGGCATTCACCTCGTCCTTGGTCGCCTGCTTCTTCAGCACCACGTCGAAGGACACCAGCGAGACATCGGGCGTCGGCACGCGGATGGAGGTGCCGTCCAGCTTGCCGGCCAGTTCCGGCAGCACCAGGCCAACGGCTTTCGCCGCACCTGTGGAGGTCGGGATCATCGAAAGGGCAGCGGCGCGGGCGCGGTGGCGGTCCTTGTGCAGCGTATCCACGGTTTTCTGGTCACCGGTGTAGGAATGGATGGTCACCATATAGCCACGCTCGATGCCGAAGGCGTCGTGCAGCACTTTTGCCATCGGCACCAGGCAGTTGGTGGTGCAGGAGGCGTTGGAGATCACCTCCATCTCCTTGGTCAGGGTTTTGTGGTTCACGCCATAAACAATGGTGGCGTCCACGCCATCCGCCGGGGCGGAGATAATCACCTTGCGGGCACCCGCCGTTAGCAGAGCGGCGGCGGATTCGCGCTTAGTGAATAAGCCAGTGCATTCCATGGCAACATCAATGCCGGAAAGCGGCAGCTTGGCCGGGTCGCGCTCCGCCACCACTTTAATGGGCGCGTAGCTGCGGCCACCGCAGGTAATCACCAGGCTGTCGCCCTTCACCTCCACAATGCCGGGGAAGCGGCCATGCACTGAATCATAGCGGAGCAAATGCGCGTTATCCTCAACACTGCCGAGGTCATTGATCAGTACCGGCTCCACATCCGTGCGGCCGCTCTCAATAAGCGCGCGCAGAACCAGGCGGCCAATGCGGCCAAAGCCGTTAATCGCGATTTTCACTGCCATTTTCAGTTTCCTTCCTTCTTAACCGCAGCCATTATCGCCGCTTCCGTAATGCCGAAATGCTCGTACAGAATTTCGGCGGGCGCGCTGGCGCCGAAGCCGTTCATGCCGATGAAAATGCCATCAGTCCCCAGCCAGCGTTCCCAGCCGAAACCACAGGCGGCTTCCACACCGATGCGTGGCGCGCTGCCCAGAACTTCCCGCTGATACTCTGGCGATTGTTGGGCGAACAGCTCGAAACACGGGGCGGAAACCACCGCTACCTCGATGCCCTGCTCCGCCAGCTTTTTCTTCGCCCCCATGGCCAGAGACACTTCAGTGCCGGTGGCGATGATGGTGGCGGCACGAGGCCCGTTTGCCTCAGCCAACACATAGGCGCCACGGGCGGTTTTGTTGCCGTTGGCGGCATCGCGCAAAGCGGGCACCGCCTGGCGGGAGAGCACCAGCAGGCTCGGGCCCTTGGCGTTTTTAATGGCGATCTCCCACGCCTCTGCCGTTTCAATCGCATCCGCCGGGCGGAGAACCAAAACATTCGGCATGGCCCGCAGAGATGCCAGATGCTCGATGGG
>JAGWIL010000107.1 GCA_028866335.1 Rhodospirillales bacterium | reverse complement strand
CTCTGGCACCATTGGGAATACACCTTGCGTGTTGATGTGCGTGAGGTTGAAAACTACACCCATCCATAAGCCTGGCCATTTTAAATGAACCTGTACGAATTCCACGATCCGCGCTTCCACAGTCTGGTATTACCAAATGCCGAGCTTGATGTGCTGGGTGATGGTTTTCGCTGGCTGGAAGGGCCGGCCTGGTTTCCAGACCATGAATTGTTGTTGTTCAGCGATGTTCCAAATAATATAGTCATGCGTTGGTGCGATAACAATATTTCCGTTTTCCAATATCCGTCTAATTTTGCCAATGGCCATGCGCGAGACCGCGAAGGTCGGCTCATCTCCTGCTTGCATCACGGCCGCGCTATCACCCGGCGGGAGCTGGATGGCAGCACCACAATTCTCGCGCACGAATATGAAGGCAAACGGCTGAACGCCCCTAACGACGTTATCGTGCAAAGTGGCAATGGTGCCATCTGGTTCACAGACCCTCCCTACGGTATCAACACAGATTACGAAGGTGGCAAACAGAAACAGGAACTCCCCGCTTCGCTTTACCGGCTGGACCCACAAACCGGCCTTCTCCAATGTGTTTCACCAGACTTCATCGGTCCTAACGGCATTGCCCTTTCTCCCGATGAAAGCCGGTTATATGTAACTGAAACTGGCGATCAATTTGCTGAAAATTCTGAGCATCACGTAAAGATTTTTGACCTACGAGACGAAACCCTCACCAATGGCCGTATTTTCGCGCGTATTTCTCCAGGTTATGCCGATGGCCTTGCGTGTGATGCAGATGGAAATCTGTGGTGTGGCGCGGGGGATGGCGTGCATTGCCTTTCACCGGATGGCGAGTTGCTCGGCAAAATTCTCACCGGCGGCGTTGTTTCTAACATTACGTTTGGCGGTCGTCATCTCTGCCGACTGTTCATCTGCACCGGCACAAGGCTTTTGGCACTCTATACAAATACGCGCGGCATAGCATGGCAATCCTAAGGATGGCGCGCAATGTCTCAAACCTTGAGCGTCTGGCAGCGTTTTACACGGCACTTGGCTTTCGACCTCGCGGCTCAGCACAAGAAGACCCAGCGCTGGCGGCACTACTTGGCGTCACTCGTGTTAAAACACTGCGTATGACAATTGGTTCGTGTGAAATTGAGCTCACGCAAACCACCCCGGCTGGCGCGCCTTATCCTCTTTTGGCAGAAGCAAATACCAGTTTGTTTCAGCATATCGCGGTGCTCACGCCAGACATCAACACCGCCGCCGCCCGTGCCCATTCCGCCGGCGCATTTCCCATTTCGCAAGGCGGACCGGTGGGCTTGCCTCCTGCCTCGGGCAATGTGGTGGCGTGGAAATTTCGCGACCCTGATCTTCATCCCATCGAATTTTTGAAACGGCAAAATGAAACCGGCTACGATCATTCTGGCATCGTCATCACAAATGATGCTGCTTCTGTGAC
Organism: Rhodospirillales bacterium; assembly: GCA_028866335.1. The sequence continues at coordinate 4,542 of JAGWIL010000107.1, read as the reverse complement.
GTTTTACAGTAAATACGGTCTGCAACCCGTTCACAGCCAAACCAATAAAGGGCCTGAGCAAGACAGGCTGGACGGCTTTACCACATCAACCCCACATATAACCACGTTGCGCGCTGCATCCGGCCCGGGGTTGGAGTTGTTGAACTATGGCGGCACCGGCCATTCCCATATGCTTGGCCCGGCTGATATCGCCGCTGACCGCCTGGTTGTATCCGGTGCAGGCTCTTTCCTGCTGCAAGACCCGGATGGGCATTGGGTTCTGGGGGTTTAATCCTCTTTCACCAAAAAAAGCTTATGCGGCACGGTTCATTCGCGCCGCATAAGAAAATCGGCTTTTTGGCTTATAAAGCCACCGCATCAAACCTGCGTTAAACCGCCATCGGCAACAAGATCAATCCCGGTTGAGTAACTGCTGTCATCCGAGGCCAGAAACAATGCCGCCGTGGCCATTTCTTCTGGCCTGCCAATCCGGCCTAGCGGCGTCAATTGCGCAAACATCGCGCGGGCGCCATCGGCTTCTTCCTTGGTCTTGAACTGGCCGTCGATAATCGGCGTGTCGATCGCACCGGGCGAAAGCGTGTTCACGCGAATACCACGCTCCTTCAGCTCCATGGCCCATGTTCGCGCAAACGACCGCACCGCCGCCTTTGTTGCTGAATACGTTCCGTGTGCTGGCAATCCCTTCATGTGCAAGCCAGATGAAACCAACACAATGGAACCACCCCTGGTCATCAACGGCAAAGCTTTCTGCACAGTGAAGAACAAGCCGCGCGCATTAATGCCGAATGTCTTGTCAAAATGTTCGGGCGTCGCGGAGTCAATCGGCGCGTGCTCAACAAACCCCGCACTGCTCACCACAATATCAACAACGCCCTTCTCCGCTTTAACCTGGGCAAACAGGCGGTCCAGGTCAGCAAGGTTCGCAACATCACCCTGCACGATTGAAACATTGCGGCCAATAATTACCTTGGCTTTTTCCAATTCTGGCTGCCGCCTGCCGGAGATGAAAACATAAGCCCCTTCGTCCACAAAACGTTTCGCGGTGGCAAGGCCAATGCCGCTGCTCCCGCCGGTGATAACCGCAACTTTTCCGTTCAATTTAGACATGTCTCGTTCCTTTCGCATCTCAAATGCCCCATCGGGCATGGCGTAGAGATGCATCACGGCGCGGTTGCGCGGTAGAATGGAAAATGACATTCATTGCATTCCATATTGGAATGCTTGGTCGCGTCAGCGTATCCGCAAATGCGGGTCTGAAGCGCAAAGTTCAGCCAAAAAATCGATGAAAACGCGGACTCGGCTGGGAATTCGCCGCCCGCCTGGGCAAACGGCGTGAATAGGAACAGGGTGCGGCGCGTAGCCGCTTAAAACTTCCCGAAGCTCTCCTGAACCCAGCTCCGGCGCATATAACCAGATCGGGTTATGGCCAATTCCAATCCCGGCAATAACAGCGGCGCGTATATGCTCAGCATCATTGGCGCGCACCCGCGCCTTTGGTTCGATGCTGATCTGCCCAGCCGGGCCCACAAAATTCCAATGCAACAAAGCGCCCCGATGAACGAAGCCAACGCAGTCATGCCCCGCAAGTGCAGCGGGCGTTTTTGGCTCACCACAGCGCGCCAGATATCCTTGCGTTGCAACGGTGGTGAAGGCAATGCTGCCAATCCGCCGGGCAACCAGGGTTGAATCTGCCAAATGCCCAATGCGGATAGCAACATCAATGCCGTCTTCTATCAAGCTGATAAACCTCTCGGACACATCAATATCAATCGAGACATCAGGATAGCGTGCGAAGAATTCAGGCAAACGCGGCAGAAGATACATGCGCCCAAGCCCGGCTGAAGATGCAACGCGGACCATGCCCGCGGGTGTCGCCTGGCCACGCCCTATCCGCGCCTCCGCCTCCTCAAATTCCGCGATCAAACGAATAGCGGATTCATAATAATCCTGGCCCGCAGCAGTAAGGCTGAGCCCGCGCGATGTACGGTTGAGCAAGCGCGCGCCAAGCCGATCCTCCAGAGTTGCGATGTGCTTGCTTACGGTTGGCTGCACAATGCCCAGTGCACCGGCAGCTTTGGTCAGGCTACCAGCCTCCACCACGCGTACAAAAACTTGCAATGCTTCCAGCCGGTCCATGTTTCGTACATTCCCTTCCGGAATACACGTTGCTCGTTTGGCTGCCTACAAGCAAGTGTCAGGATGTCATTATCCAGAATGCAGCGTATAATATCAGCACTGGCGGAAGAGGACACACCGATTGGCTGAAACTGTGTTGCGCGTAATTCTTGGCGATCAATTGTCTACGCGGCTTGATGTCGTCGCGGACGCTGACAAGAAACAAGACATCTTCTTGCTCGCCGAGGTGATGGCAGAAGCCAGCTATGTGCGCCATCACGTCAAGAAAATTGCGTTTCTCTTCTCAGCAATGCGCCATTTTGCCAAAGCCTTGCGCGAAGCTGGCTACAATGTGCGCTATGTGCCGCTAGATGCCCCCGAGAACAGCCATACAATAGATGGCGAGATTCTGCGCGCGGTGGCCGCGTTGTCGCCAGAAAAGATCATCGTTACCGAGCCAGGCGAATGGCGCCTGCGCGAAGGCTTCGAAGCATTGCGGCTCGCCCTTCCGGTTCCGCTCGAAATCCAGCCGGATACACGCTTCCTCTGTACCCATGCGCAGTTCAACGCCTGGGCTGAAGGGCGGCGCGAATTGCGCATGGAATATTTCTACCGAGAGATGCGCCGGCGCCATGATGTATTGATGGAAAAAGACAATAAACCGACGGGCGGAAAATGGAATTACGACACGGATAATCGTAAACCACCCAAGGCTGGCCTCAAATCTCCGCCGCGTCTTAGTTTTCGTAAAGACGCGATCACGCTGGAGGTTCTTGCTCTGGTCAAGCGCCGCTTTCCCGATGCCTACGGGCAGTTGGAGCCGTTCCATTTTGCCGTCACACGTCGCCAGGCTCTGCGCGAACTTGAGCATTTCATCCAACATATCCTGCCCGGTTTCGGTGACTATCAGGACGCCATGGTCGCGGGAGAGCCCTATCTGCGGCACTCCCTGCTCGCCGCTTATATCAATGCCGGGCTGCTCTACCCGCTGGAAGTTTGTCGCAAGGCCGAGGATGCCTACCGCGCGGGCAACGCGCCGCTTAATGCCGCGGAGGGCTTCATCCGCCAGATTCTCGGCTGGCGCGAATATGTGCGCGGCATTTATTGGCGCTACATGCCGGGCTATACCGAGCGTAACGCGCTGAACGCCCAAGAGCCGCTGCCCTGGTTTTACTGGAGCGGCGAGACCCGCATGTCCTGTATGCGCGAAGCTTTGCGCGATACCTATGAACATGCCTATTCGCACCATATCCAACGCCTGATGATCACCGGCAATTTTGCGCTGCTGGCGGGGCTTGATCCCAGGCAAGTGCACGAATGGTATCTCGCGGTCTATGCCGATGCCTATGAATGGGTCGAGGCACCCAACACAATCGGCATGGCGCTACACGCCGATGGCGGGCTGCTCGCCTCAAAACCTTACGCTGCCAGCGGCAATTACATCCGGCGCATGAGCAATTTCTGCAATGGCTGCGCCTATGACCCCGCCACGTCTGTCGGCGAGCGTGCCTGCCCGTTCAACGCGCTCTATTGGGATTTCCTTAGCCGCCACCGAGAGCGTTTCAGCGCCAATGCGCGAATGCCCTATGTCTATTCCACCTGGGACAAGATGGGGACTGAGAAACAGGCCGCGCTGCACCGCCAGGCTGCAGCGCATATGAATGCTTTGCGTGAGGGTCGGCTGTGATAGGAAAGCGTGTCGAAAAATCTAATCTACCTGTTAAAACCTGCGCCTTTTGCAAGCGCCCGTTCACGTGGCGCAAAAAATGGAGCAAAGTCTGGGACGAGGTTCTCTATTGCTCAGAGGCCTGCCGCCGCCACCGAGGCGACCGGGCGGCGCAATCTGGACGAGCAACCACGGGATGCAGCAACGTCACGGCCAAGGCAACATAAGAGCGGTGAACCAACCAACACTTGACGATCGTGCATCACGGCGCACACGCCCAAAACTTCACATATTTTCAAACTATCCGCTGTGACAACGTTATGTTTGCGCTTGCGTCATAGGTGATATGCCTTTTGCTCTCATCACGAACGCCGCGAGGACCAAATGGTAACGCTTGCTGACACAGAAGCCGGAAGCACCCGTAATGGCCCCAGCCTGGGGATTGAATCACGTTCTATAGACTTCGTGCCCCCGGCTGAGCGCCATGGCAAAGTTTCTACTCAGGGGCCTTTCTGGTTCCTTGGCAATTTCCAGTTCTTCACCATCGCCATCGGGTTCATCGGGCCGAGCATGGGGTTGGGCTTTGGTGCCACAGTTCTGGCCTCGGTGCTGGGGGTCTTGTTTGGCACACTGTTCATGGCCTTCCATGCCAGCCAGGGGCCGGATCTCGGCCTGCCGCAAATGATACAGTCGCGCGCACAATTCGGCTATCGCGGCGTCATCATCCCGCTCCTGGGCACGCTGTTCACCTTTGCGGGCTT
>JAGWIL010000530.1 GCA_028866335.1 Rhodospirillales bacterium | reverse complement strand
TGCTTCATCGCCTTGATCTGCGCCGCAGACCCAACGCGGGACACGGAAAGACCCACGTTGATCGCCGGGCGGATGCCCTTGAAGAACAATTCCGTCTCCAGGAAGATCTGGCCATCGGTGATGGAGATCACGTTGGTCGGAATATAAGCGGCAACGTCACCGGCCTGGGTTTCGATCACCGGCAGCGCGGTGAGAGATCCCGCGCCGTAAGCGTCGGACATTTTGGCCGCGCGTTCCAGCAGGCGTGAATGCAGATAGAACACGTCGCCCGGATAGGCTTCGCGGCCCGGCGGGCGGCGCAGCAACAGAGACATCTGGCGGTACGCCACGGCCTGCTTGGACAGATCGTCATAGCCGATCAGCGCGTGCATGCCGTTATCGCGGAAATACTCGCCCATGGTGCAGCCCGTATACGGGGCCAGATACTGCATCGGCGCCGGGTCGGAGGCGGTGGCGGCAACGACGATGGAGTATTCCATCACGCCGTATTCCTCCAGCGTGCGCACAAGCTGCGCCACGGTGGAACGCTTCTGGCCCACGGCTACGTAAATGCAATAGAGCTTCTTGCTCTCATCGCCCGTCGCGTTAACCGTTTTCTGGTTAATAATGCTGTCGATGATCAGTGCGGTTTTGCCGGTCTGGCGGTCACCAATGATAAGTTCGCGCTGGCCGCGGCCCACGGGCACCAGCACGTCAACAGCCTTAATGCCGGTCTGCATCGGCTCATGCACGGATTTACGCGGAATGATGCCCGGCGCCTTGGTTTCCACCAGGCGGCGCTCGGTGGCCACAATCGGGCCTTTGCCGTCGATCGGATTGCCCAGCGCATCCACCACGCGGCCCAGCAGGCCCTTGCCCACTGGCACATCGACGATCTCGCCGGTGCGGGTGACGGTGTCGCCTTCGCGCACGCCCTTGTCGTCGCCGAAAATCACGATACCGACATTGTCGGTCTCGAGGTTCAGCGCCATGCCCTTCAGCCCGGCATTGGGGAAGCTCACCAGCTCGCCGGCCTGTACATTGGCCAGGCCAAACACGCGCGCGATGCCGTCACCCACGGAGAGGACCTGGCCAGTTTCGGCCACATTGGCTTCGGTGTCGAAATCCGCGATCTGACGCTTCAGAATCTCGGAGATTTCGGCAGGACGGATCTCCATATCAGGCAGCTC
>JAGWIL010000106.1 GCA_028866335.1 Rhodospirillales bacterium | reverse complement strand
CCGCTCGCTTCTGTAACCCCGCGCGCGCCGTGCAAGCCGGGGAAAGTCATCGCGTTGTGGAATAATTTCAACGCGCTGGCCGCCAAGCTGGGCGTAAGCCTGCCGGAAGACCCGCTTTGGTTGCTGAAGGCGGATACGACCGTCAACGACCCCGGTGCTACGATCAAGCGCCCGCCCGGTTATGAAGGCCGGATCGCCTATGAGGGCGAGCTTGGTATCGTGATCGGCAAGCGTTGCTCGATGGCGGACGAGGCCGAAGCGGCTTCTGCGATTTTCGGTTACACCGTTGTGAATGACGTTACCGGTGGTGACGTACTGCGGAAGGACCCGAATTTCCCGCAATGGGCGCGGTCTAAGAGCTATGACGGGTTCTGCCCGTTCGGCCCTTCGATCGCCACGGGGGTGGATGTGAGCGGTCTTTCCGTGCGGCTGGTGCTGGATGGGGCGGAGCGGCAGAATTACCCGATCTCGGACATGGTGTTTCAGCCGGTTAAGCTGGTTTCGTTGCTCTCGCGAGACATGACGTTGATGCCGGGTGACCTGATCTGCTGCGGCACCTCGGTCGGCGTTGGTTCCATCAAAGGCCCGGTGAGCACTGTGGAAGTGACGATCGACGGGATTGGAACGCTGACCAACCACTTCGAGCTCTAATTCCGTCCTACATCTTTAATTAGATGTGCGGTGCAGCATGAAATTATGGCGCGGTCGGTTTGGCCGCGCCATTTCTTTGAGATAAATTCGTTAGTATGCTGAAAGAAAACAATTTCTACATCTATTTAAGCCTGAGATGAAAAACAATAAGCGGCTTATTTGAGGCGAAATTTGAAACTGTTTAAAAATTTTTGTTGATTGGGCATTTGGTATACAATACACCAAATACCAATAAATACGGTTTTCTTGGGGGTCACGACATGAAGAAAGGAGCGGTGTTGACGCAAACTGCGCCCGCGTGTCGGTTTTCTGCCCATTCGAAAGCAACCTCCTCTGGTGAAAGACGGTTTGGAGCAGCACGGTGACGGATGCCTCGGCCTTTCAGCTTTTGGATATAAAGCCGCTGCAAGCCAATGTGAGTTTGCGGAAGCTTGCATGTGATGCGATTAAGCAGGCCATCACCAAGATGAACATATATGACCAGTTTGAAGACATTCGGCTGGACGAACGGCAGCTTTCTCGTGACCTCGGCGTGAGCCGTACGCCAATTCGTGAAGCGTTAAGCCTGCTTGAGCATGAGGGTTTTCTACGTTCGGTGCCGCGCGGTGGCATTTTTATTGTCCGGAAGAATAAGCGCGAAATTCTTGAGATGATCGCTGTCTGGTCCGCGATAGAAAGCATGGCTGCGCGGCTTGCCTGCGAAAGGGCAAGCAATGAAGAACTGTTAAAGCTGCGCGAGATCGCTGAATTCAAGAGCAATTCTGACGAGCATGTTCGTGAATATGCGCAATCCAGCATGGAGTTTCACCGGGCCATCATGGCGATGAGTAAATCAAGCCTCATGGTTGAGTTAACCGAAAACCTTTTTATTCATATGCGTGCTGTTCGTTCAGTAACAATGAAACAGGGTGACAGGGCGCAGCGCTCGCGGGTTGAACATATGAATGTTGTTGAAGCTCTTGAAGCGCGCGACCCGGATTTATCCGCGCGGCGGGTTGGGGAACACACGATGGGCCTTGCCGCGTATATCGAACAATATGGCGATTTTCTTGACCAATATGAAAACAAAGCAAATGCGCGTAAAACTATGGCGAGATGATTTTGGACTTCATTAGACAGCAAAATTTTCTGTCGAACTGGTTTAATTTCGATTGGCCTGAGGCATACTAAGTTCTGGTAATAACAATTTCTGTGGCTTACTTCGTGTTTGCAGGCCACATCAAGGGGGAAAATAAAGGTGACCAAAGCTCTTCACGGCGTGCGTGTTCTGGATTTTACCCATGTCCAATCTGGGCCGACATGCACCCAATTGCTTGCCTGGTTTGGCGCCGATGTGATCAAGATTGAACGTCCTGGTGTGGGGGATATCACCCGCACGCAGCTATGCGATGTGCCGGGTGAAGACAGCCTTTATTTTACCATGCTCAACCACAACAAGCGCTCTCTCACGCTCGATACAAAAACCAAAAAGGGTCAGGAGATTCTCGAAGGTCTGGTTCGTATCTGCGATGTCATGGTGGAAAATTTTGCACCTGGCGTTCTCGACCGGATGGGATTGACCTGGGAGCGGATTCAGGAGCTGAACCCACGCATCATTCTGGCATCGATTAAAGGCTTTGGCCCCGGCCCTTATGAGGACTGCAAGGTTTATGAAAACATTGCTCAATGTGCTGGTGGTGCCGCTTCCACCACGGGGTTCGACGATGGCCCGCCGTTGGTAACTGGCGCGCAGATTGGCGATTCGGGCAGCGGGTTACATCTGGCGCTTGGCATTGTAACAGCGCTTTACCAGCGCACACATACCGGGCGGGGGCAGATGGTGCGCGCTTCAATGCAAGACGGCGTTTTGAATCTCTGCCGCGTGAAGCTGCGTGACCAGCAACGCCTGGTGCGAGGCCCGCTCAAGGAATATCCACAATACCCGTTCGGTGAATTCGGCAGCGCCGTGCCGCGCGCCGGCAATGCGTCTGGTGGCGGCCAGCCGGGTTCTATTTTGAAGTGCAAGGGCTGGGAGACTGATCCCAATGCTTACTTGTATTTCGTTGCGCAGGCACCGGTGTGGAAATCGATCTGCACTGTGATCGGGAAGCCTGAGTGGATTGCTGATCCTGACTACGCAACGCCGAACGCGCGGCTGCCGCGGCTGAAGGATATCTTTGCGGCCATCGAAAATTGGATGGTGCAGTATACGAAGTTTGAGGCGATGGAGATTCTCAACAAATACGACATCCCTTGCGGGCCAATTTTGTCGATGGAAGAAATCGCTGCGGATCAATCTTTGCGCGATACCGGAACGATTGTTGAGGTGGATCATCCTGGCCGCGGCGCGTACCTGACCGTCGGCAACCCGATCAAGCTTTCCGATAGCCCGACAGATGTGGTGCGCTCTCCGTTGCTAGGTGAGCATAATCAAGAAATCCTGAAGGATGTTCTTGGGTTTAGTGAAAGAGAGATAGCCTCGGCCATGGAATCTGGCGCGTTCGGAGAGGTTGAGCTTAAAGCCGCTGGGTAATAGCCAGGTTTTGACCGTACAAGAAACGGCCGGTTGGGCTTTAAAAACCCGACTGGCCGTTTTGGAATTTAGATGCACATGTAAAACAATTCTCGAATTGAGAACAAAGCCATGAACATCCACGAGCACCAGGCGAAAGAATTGCTGAAGTCTTACGGTGTTGCCGTACTGGATGGGTGTGTGGCGTGGAGTGCAGAAGAGGCCAGACACGCGGCAGAGCGTATTGCTGGCGATACTTATGTCGTTAAAGCGCAGATACATGCAGGTGGGCGCGCAAACGGATACTTCCAAAATGACCCGCAGGGCAAAGGCGGGGTGAGGTTCGCGCATTCGCCGGACGAAGTCTCGGACATGGTTGCTGCGATGCTTGGCAACCCACTTATCACAACTCAAACAGGGCCAGCCGGGCAGATTGTAAGGCGAGTATATGTGGAAGCTGGCTGCGATATCAAGCGGGAGCTTTATCTTTCGCTGTTGGTTGATCGACGGTCGTCGCGGATCGTGATTGTGGCTTCCACCGAGGGTGGCGCTGAGATTGAGGACGTTGCCGAGCAACAGCCCGATAAAATCTTGCACGTTGAGATTGACCCGGCCGGAGGAATCTCAAATTTTCATATTCGCAAGCTTGGCTTTTGGCTAAGGTTAGAGCCTGCACAGCAGAAAAATCTCGCGCAGTTTGTTGGCGCAATTTATAATGCCTTCCTGGCTCTTGACTGCTCTCTGATAGAGATCAACCCATTGGTGGTAACGGGCTCAGGCGAGATAGTGGCGTTGGATGCGAAGATAAGCTTCGATGACAGCGCATTATTTCGCCATCCAGATTTGGAAACGCTGCGCGACCTAGCAGAAGAAGATTCGCGAGAAGTTGAAGCGGCAAAGCACGGTCAGCATTATGTAGGGTTGGGTGGCACGATCGGTTGCATGGTGAATGGCGCTGGCCTTGCCATGGCAACCATGGACATTATCAAATTATATGGTGTTGAAGCCGCAAACTTTCTTGATGTGGGTGGCGGGGCAACGAAAGAGCGCGTTACCGCGGCGTTCAAAATCATCCTGTCAGACCCCAGCGTTAAAGGAATTCTGGTCAACATCTTCGGGGGCATCATGCGTTGCGACGTGATTGCGGAAGGTGTTGTCGCCGCGGCGCGCGAGGTTTCATTGCAGTTGCCGCTGGTGGTTCGGCTTGAGGGTACAAATGTTCAGCTCGGTAAGGACATTTTGCTCAAATCTGGTTTGCCGATCATAGCGGCCAGAAATCTGGCTGATGCCGCGCTGAAGATTGCGACGGCTGTGAAGGGCGCTGCGGAATCCCTGTAAGGGCGGATTGCTGTTACGAAAATCAGAGTCGTCTAGGGAGCTCAGCGGTACCCCACCAGGGCGATGCGACTTGTTGGTAGTCTGCGCGCCGCTATAGAGCGATGTTAAAAAAATCAGTAGCCAATAAAAAAGGGCGGCACCTTTCGGTACCGCCCTTTGTGTATAAATAACGCGGGTTACTCTGCCGGGGAGGCGGCATGTTCCATGTTGAGGCGGTGATAGCGAGCCTCGGCAGGTTTCAGCACCAGCATCACCAGAACAACTGCAACCACGTTGATGCAGGCGGTCAGGATCAGCACGTTGCTCCAGGTATGCGTCTGCGCCACGATGTAGCTAGCCACCGGCACAAGGAAGCCAGCAGCACCCTTGGACGTATACAGTGTGGACAGGTTGGTCGTCGCGTATTTCGGCCCGAACAGGTCGGTGCAGAAAGCCGGGAAGAGGCTGAAGATCTGGCCCCAGCAGACGAAGATGAGGCCGATGCTGAGCACGAAGCCCCAAGGCGATGTGCCGATGGTCAGCATCATGAAGTAGGCAATGGCACCAAGACCGAAAGACAGAGCCATCGTGTTGGTGTGGCCAATCTTGTCGCCAACCGCGCCAAACAGCGGCCGGGCGATACCGTTCATGATGTTCGCGAAGATCAAGCCGATATAGAGAGCGCCCGCGCCGAAGAGGATCACCACATCGGACACGCCATAGGATTTCGCGATTGCGGCCATGTTAGCGGACGCCATCAAGCCACCAGCAGCCATCAGCAGGAACAGCATATAGAGCACCCAGAACACCGGCGTGCGAAGCATTTCGCCGGTGGTGTGGCTGCGCGAAGACTGCATGTGCGCCTTGGCTTTATTGGGAAGCGGTGCTTCACCGGGGAACGGCGCACGGATGAACTGCGAAGCAATCAGGATGACACCACCCTGGATAAGCCCAAAGACCAGGAACGCCGAGGAAACGCCGGAGTTCGCCAGGACCATTTTGATGGGGATAACGGTCAGCGCTGCGCCGGCACCGAAGCCAGCAGCCGTCAGGCCGGTTGCAAGGCCACGGCGGTCAGCGAACCACTTGGTGGCATTGCCAACAGCGGTGGCATAAACCGCGCCAGCGCCGAAGCCGGTGAGCGCGCCGCCAGCATAGAGCATTGGCAAGGAGGTAGCGATGGAGTTAAGGCCCCAACCGCCAGCAACCATCAAGCCGCCTGCGCCCATAACAACCCGCGGGCCCCATTTTGGCCCAAGCGAATCGGCGATCCAGCCGTCGAGCGGCGTTACCCAGGTTTCAAGCGCGATAAACAACGCGAAGGAGAACTGGATGTCTGCCGTTGCCCAGCCATGCATCTTATGAAGTGGCAGAACGAACAGCGTCCAACCATATTGCAGATTAGCGATCATAACCATGCAAACGACGCCCAAAATGAGCATCCGCCAGCGGGTGCTGTTCACTTCAGGGCTGATCTGGCTGCCGGACATGCCAACAGGTTCGTTTAAGCTACTAGACATTTTTTTCCTCCACTCTCGCGCTCCGCGATGGTTTTAATTCAGTAAACACACAAAGAGGAGCCGACA
>JAGWIL010000529.1 GCA_028866335.1 Rhodospirillales bacterium | reverse complement strand
GCCCCGCACCCCGAACCCCAGCACCCCCGCCGGAGAGCCTGCCGACCGGTGCGCTCGGCGCGGCCCTGGCGCGGCTCTACCAGGGCATAAAATCCCGTGGATAAGTTTAACGCTGTGTTGGACTCAGGCTTAAGAATCTGGCTACACTACATATAGGAGAAAACATGCCAATTACCCGCCGTACTACACTATCCTTAGTAGGTGCTGCCGCTCTCACCCCCGGCTTTGCCTGGGCCGACTCCACCCCGCCCATGGAGACGGAGCGTTCTATCGGTTCCCCCACCGCGCCGGTTACGGTGCAGGAATTTTTCTCCCTCACCTGCCCGCATTGCGGCGAATTTGCCACGGATACGATGCCCAAGGTGAAAACCCAGCTTGTGGATACCGGCAAGGTGCGGTTCATTTATCACGATTTCCCGCTGGACCAGATTGCCCTGAAGGCCGCCCAGGTCTCGCGCTATCTGCCCGCTGAGGAATATTACCCCTTCGTGGAGGCGCTGTTTGCCAGTCAGAACGACTGGGCTTTCCAGGAGGGCGAGAATTACCACGACCGTATTTTCAAATACGCCGCCCTCGCCGGGATGGACCAAGCCACCTACGAGAAAGCCTGGAACGATACCGCCCTTGGCCAGTGGATTCTGAACGGCCAGCAGGAGGCCGAGAAGCTCTACAATATCGACGCCACGCCCACCTTCATCATCAACGGCAAAAAAACCCCTGGCGCCATGGATTACGACACGTTCGCCGGGCTTGTCGCCAAGGCTGGCGGTTAAAGGAGGCCAGATGCCCGCACGCTTCGCCCGGCTGCGTATCGCCGGTTTTAAAAGCTTCGCTGACGCCACGACCGTGGAGATTCTCCCCGGCCTTACCGGCGTGGTCGGGCCGAATGGATGCGGGAAGTCTAATGTTATCGAGGCGCTGCGCTGGGCGATGGGCGAGGCGAATGCCCGCAACATGCGCGGCAGCGAGATGGAGGACGTGATTTTTGCCGGGACCACGGGCCGCGCTGCCCGCAACCTGGCGGAAGTGACACTGACGCTGGAAGATACCTTTGGCCTGGCACCGCCGCCTTTTCAGGAGTCGGCGGATCTTGAAATCTCCCGCAAGATAGAGCGTGGCTCCGGCAGCAATTACAAGGTCAACGGTAAGGATACCCGCGCGCGGGACGTGCAGACTTTGTT
>JAGWIL010000105.1 GCA_028866335.1 Rhodospirillales bacterium | reverse complement strand
CTCATGACGGTGGCGACAATGCCGCCGCCGCGTAAGGCGCCCGCCTCCGCCATATCCCGCGCGATAAGGCCGAGTATCTGGTCGCCATCGATAATCTCGCCACGCTCATCGGCGATGATCACCCGGTCTGCATCGCCATCCAGCGCGATACCGATATCCGCACCGTGTTCCAGCACCGCCTCGCACAGCGCCTTTGGCGCGGTGGAACCGGCTTCGCGGTTGATGTTGAATCCGTCCGGCGAGACGCCCAGCGGAATCACCTCCGCCCCCAGCTCATATAAAGCGGCGGGGGCCACGCGGTAGGCCGCACCATGGGCGCAATCCAGCACAATCCGCAGGCCATCCAGCCGCAGTCCGCGCGGCAGCGAGAATTTCGCGGCTTCGATATAGCGCCCGGCGGCATCCACCAGCCGCGAGGCGCGGCCAAGCCCTGCGGGCGGGGCCAGGCGGCCGGAGAGGTCTTGCGCCATCAGCGCCTCGATCTCGGCCTCCGCTTCGTCTGACAATTTTGCCCCATCCGGCCCGAACAGCTTGATGCCGTTATCCTCATACGGGTTGTGCGAGGCGGAGATGACCACCCCGAGATCCAGCCGCAGGGAGCGCGTGAGCATGGCGATGGCGGGTGTGGGCAAAGGGCCCGCGATGGTGACGTTCATGCCCGCTGAGATGAAGCCAGCTGTGAGGGCTGGTTCCAGCATATAGCCGGAAAGCCGTGTGTCCTTGCCGATGATCACCCGGTGCCGGTGATTGCCCCTGGTGAACAGCAGCCCGGCGGCCTGGCCGAGCTTGAGCGCGATCTCGGCGGTCATCGGCGCGGTGTTGGCGGTGCCGCGAATCCCGTCTGTGCCGAACAGGCGGCGGTGGGGCTTTTTATCCATCATCTCTCTCAGTCAATTTTTGCCAAACCCGCAGGGCTTTCACGGTTCCGGCCACGTCGTGCACCCGCAATATATGCGCCCCTTGCGTGCAGGCATAGATTGCCCCGGCCAGGCTCTCCGGGCCACGCTGCAGGGCGATGGTTTCGCCGGAAATCTCGCCCAGAAAATGCTTGCGGGAAAGCCCGATGAGCAGCGGGTGGCCGAGGGCGGCCAAAGGTTGCAGGCCCTGAAGCAAGGCGATGTTCTGCGCGCCGCGCTTGGCAAAGCCGATTCCAGGGTCCAGGCAGATATGTTCCGGCCTTACCCCCGCCGCCAGTGCTGCATCCCGCAGGGCGGTGAGTTCGGCGGCCACCTCCGCCGCGACGTTTTTATATGTGGCGAGGCTGCTCATGGTTTCCGGCGTGCCGCGCATATGCATCAGCACCACCGGGCAGGCGAGCCGCGCCAGCAAGGGCAGGGCGGCGGGGTCGTGCCGCAGGCCGGAAATGTCGTTTACGATTCTGCCGCCCGCCGCCAGCCCCGCCGCCATGGTTTCGGCGTTACGGGTGTCTATGGAAATTACTGCACCCTCGGCGGCCAGGGGGCGGATGACAGGGGTGATACGCTCAATTTCTGTTGCGGCTGACATGGGTGTGGCATTTGGGCGGGTGCTCTCCCCGCCAATGTCCAGAATATCAGCACCCTCGGCCAGCATTCTCTGCCCCGCGGCGATGGCGGCTTCGGGCGCGAAATGCTGCCCGCCATCGGAAAATGAGTCCGGGGTGACGTTCAGAATCCCCATCACCAAAGGCCGGTTCAGCCGCAGCCCGGCCCATTCCTTCACGTTAAGCGCCATACCCGCCTCTATCATGCGGCGCGGTGCCGGGGCTATAGATGCTGCACGGAGGCATGGCATGGCGGCGAAGCTTTATCTGGGTACGGCACGGTATTCGTCCTGGTCTCTGCGCGGCTGGCTGCTGGTGCGGCTGGCCGGGTTGCAGGCCGAGGAAGTTTTTGTGCCGCTGGCCGGGGGCAGTTCGCCGGAGGTGAAGAAGGTTTCACCCAGCGGGCTGGTGCCGTATCTGGAGCATGACGGGGCGGAGATTTGGGAAAGCCTCGCCATCGCGGAATATTGCGCGGAGATAAACCCCGCTTTGTGGCCCGCTGACCGTGTGGCCAAGGCGCGGGCACGCTCTATCGCCGCGGAGATGCATTCAGGCTTCAGGGGCTTGCGCCTGGCCATGCCGATGAACCTCGGCCGGGCGGATTATGCCGGGCTGGGGCAGAACCAGGAAAGCCTGGCGGATATCGCGCGGATTGAGGTGATTTGGGAACAGACGCGGGCGGCATTTGGTGCAAGCGGGCCGTATCTGTTCGGGGCGGTATTTAACGCGGCGGATGCCATGTATGCCCCGGTTGTGGCGCGGCTTTTAACGTACGCGCCGCCGCTTTCCGCGCCCGCGAAAGCCTATTGCGATGCCGTGCGCGCGCACCCCCTGGTTGCCGAATGGTATGATATCGCGGCAAAAGAACCCCAATCCTGGCAACTTGAGAAATATGAAAGTCTTGCATGAAGCTTCGTGATTTGATGCTGGCTGCCCCTTTGCTGCTTGGCGCTGCCCCTGCTTTTGCCGCCACCACCACGCCGGTTATGAATATCCGGGTGGATAACGGCGCTGTGTGGCAGGCTGTGGGCAAGCAGAATACCACCGAGGGGTTTATCCAGATCCATAACGATGGCCCGACCCAGGATGTGCTGAGCGCCTGGAGCTGCCCGGATGCCGACAACACGGTGTTGATGGGTAAGGACGGCAAACCCCTGACCCAGCTTGTGATTCCGGCGATGCAGACAGTAACGCTGGCCCCTGGCGGCATTTATCTGGCGTTGAGCAATCTTCACTACCCCGTTGAACGTGGCTCGATTCTGCCTTGTGCGTTCACATTCGACGAGGCTGGCGATGTTGGCGGGTTTTTGAACGAGGTTAAGCGGCCTAAGCCATAAAACACAGCGGCTTGTGCCGGGTGCGTGATAAAGTTAGCCTCTGGCCTGGGGCAAGCGGGGCTATGTGGAGGGTGGCATGGATGACCAAACGACGGGCCGGACCAAGAAAACGCCACCCGCGCCGCTGCCGGAATTCGACGAAGAGACTTACCTTCGCCTGAACCCTGATGTTCTGATGGCGGTGGCGGAAGGCAAATTCCGCTCCGCCAGGGAGCATTACGAGCAATATGGCCGCGCCGAGGGCAGGCTGGCCATGGCGCCACGGGATTTGCCGCGCGACAAGATCATCATCACCGCCCGGCCGGGCAGCACCGGCGAAGCGCCGCACGCGCCGCTTGGTGCGGTGGATACGATAAGGCTTTCCAGCGCGGGCGGATTGTTCATTGCCGGTTGGATGAATGACTCGCTGGACCGGCTGGACAGTGTGGAGCTTTACGTGGCGGGCTGGTCGGTTGCGTTTTCAGCCACTGGTCTGGCGCGGGTGCGCAGGCCGGATGCTGATAAGGTCGCCGCGTTGAACACGCCGCACGCGCTGGGCTTCTGGGGTTTCATTTATGCCGGGCAGCGCCTGCCCAGCGGCAAATGCAATGTGGTGATGCGGCTTAAATCCGGCGCGCAGTTGATCCTGATCTTGAACATTGAATTGCAGGAAGATGCTGAGCTGCGTGACACGGTATTGAACCATCTGGCCAGCGCGCAATATCCAGGCCCCGCCTATTTCAATACGGTTTCCTCCATTGACCGGGCGATTGGCACACAGCTTGTCGATTTCAGCCAGATGCTGACCCGCAAGGCGGTGAGCGCGCCTTATGTTGAACGGTTTCACTGTGCCGGGCGGGTGCCGAAGGCCTCGGTGATTGTGTGCCTTTACGGCAAACCGAATTATCTGGCCTTGCAGCAGGCATTGTTTTCAAAACAGCCGGGGGTGCAGGATTACGAGTTTATTTATGTGTGCAACAGCCAGGCTTTGGCGGAGATTCTGCTGAAGGAAGCCGCCGTCGCGCAGCTTGCCTATGGGCTGGACATCACGTTGATTCTGCTGGGGGCGAATGCCGGGTTGGCAGCGGCGAATAATCTGGGTGCGGCACATGCGCGCAGCCGCCGGTTGGTGTTCATGAACCCGGATGTGTTTCCCAAAGAGCTGGATTTTGCCCGCCGCCATCTGGCGCAGGTTAAAGACTTGCCGGCCGCGCGCACAGATATTTTCGGCGCGGCACTTTATTATACCGATGGTTCGCTGATGCATACGGGCATGTATTTTGAAGCCGATACGATGCCGGGCTTTGTGCTGGGGCAGAAAGAGGATGAGACCATTCTGCGCGTGGAGCATTACGGCAAGGGCGCGCCGCCCCAGGATGCTGGCTTGCTGCGCCCGCGCCCGGTGCCGGCGGTTTCCGGCGCGTTCATCTCCATGAGCCGCGAATGGTTTGAGGAGCTGGAAGGGTTTTCGCAAGACTATATCTTTAGCCATTACGAGGATGCGGATTTATGCCTGCGCAGCCTGGAGGCCGGGCGCCCGGCCTGGCTGGCGGATTTGCGACTGTATCACCTGGAAGGCAAAAGCAGCCCGCGCCAGATGGTGCATGAAGGGGCTTTGGCGGTGAACCGCTGGCTGTTCACCCATAGCTGGATGGAGCCGGTGAAGGCAGCATTGCTTGGCCCGGCACCCACGCATCCGGCGTTGGCGGAGGCGGGGCTGTGAAAATTCTGATCGTCGCCATGTATCATCCGGAGCTGGTGCGCGGCGGCTCTCAGCAAATGGCGCATGAGTTGTTCCAGGGGCTGAAAGCCGTGCCGGGTGTGGAGCCGGTACTGCTTTGCTCGGCGGATTATAACTCGCCGGCCATGTTCAAAAACGGTGCACGCATCACCGGTTTTGACCAGCGCGACAACGAGTTTCTGTTTCTTTCGCATGACTACGATTACAACTGGCATAAAATGCCGCTGCCCTTGCAGGCGGAGGCGTTTGCTGAGTTCCTGAAACGCATTAGCCCGGACGTGGTGCATTTTCATCATTTCATGGCCTACGGGATCGATTACCTGACACTGACGCGCAAAACATTGCCGGATGTGCGGATTGTGTTCACGGCGCATGAGTTCATGGCCATTTGTGCGGCCGATGGGCATATGCTGCGCAAAGCCGATGGCTCGTTATGCGAGCAGGCAAGCCAGGTTCGCTGCCACCAATGCCAGCCACATCTCAGCCCCGAAGAATATTTTCTGCGCGAGCAATGGATGAAGGCGCATTTACAAGTGGTGGATTTATTCACTGTGCCCAGCCGCTTCATGATCGAATTCTACACGCGCTGGGGGCTGGACGCGGAAAAATTTGTGCATGTGCCAAACGGTTTGCAAATGCCGAAGTTGCCCGCGCAGGTAACCACGCCCGCAAGGCGTAACCGTTTCGGCTTCTTTGGGCAGATGGTGGATGTGAAGGGCCTGCATGTGCTGCTGGAGGCGGTGAACCTGCTGCGCGCCGAAGGGTTTGAGGATTTCGCGGTCGAGATCAACGGCGAGAATATTCAATTCGCAACGCCAGCACGGCGAAAAGAGATTGAAGAGTTTCTGGCCGAGGAAGCTGCTCGCCCGCCAGCCGAGAGGCGGGTGAGTTTTAATGGTGGCTACCCCCACGGCCAGCTTGGCGCGCGCATGGCGCGGGTGGATTGGGTGGTGGTGCCCTCCATCTGGTGGGAGATTTTCTGCCTGGTGATTTCAGAGGCCTGGCATTTCGGGCGGCCCGTTATTGCCTCCAACAAGGGTGGCCCGGCGGAGCGCGTGACCCATGGCAAGGACGGGCTGCTGTTTGAGCTGGGCGATGCCCGCGCTTTGGCCGAAACCATGCGCCGTGCGGCAACCGAAGATGGGTTGTGGGAGACGCTGGCGGCAGGCATCACCCCGCCGGAGCCGCGCGCGGCGATGGTGCAGCGCTACCTTGCGGCCTATGAGAAAGCTGGCCTGGCAGCGGCATAAAAGCCTATGCAGCTGCGCGGTTTCTGCGCAGCAACACCAGCCCGAGCACGGCGGAGATGAGGAACGTAACACCGCCCAGCAACAGCAGATGAGCGTGGTCTGGCGCGCTGCCCTTGCCGAGCAGGGCGAAGACGATGGTTTGCGGGATGAAACCGATGGCCGAGGCCGCCAGGAACGGCACCATGCGCACCGAGGTGAGGCCCGCCGCGAGGTTAAGCAGCAGGTTGTTGCCAACGGGCATGAGCCGCAGCATTAGCGTGGCGGTGAA
>JAGWIL010000528.1 GCA_028866335.1 Rhodospirillales bacterium | reverse complement strand
CCCGCCAAATCCGCAATGGTGCGGCCCACCCGCAGGGCGCGGATTTGCCCGCGCGCAGAAAGCCGCAATTTTTCAGCCGCCTGTTCCAAAAAGCGCCGTGCTTCATCGGTGGTGGGCAAAAGCTCCGGCGGGGCCTCGGCGTTGCGGGCAGGGCCACCCTCGCCAAAGCGGTCCAAGGCGCGGTCTCGTGCTATGGCGATGCGTGCCGAGACCACGGCGCTGCTCTCACCAGGTCTGGCCCAGGCAAGCTCCTTCGGCGAGAGCGGCAAAATCTCGACCACCAGATCCATGCGGTCCAGCAGCGGTCCAGAGAGCTTGTTCTGATAGTCCTCGCCGCAGCGCGGTGCCTTGCCGCATTCGCGCGCCCCATCGCCCAGATAGCCGCAGCGGCAGGGGTTCATCGCGCCAATAAGCTGGAAACGCGCCGGGTAGGTGACATGCGCGGCGGCACGGCTGACCGTTGTTTGCCCGGTTTCCATCGGCGCGCGCAGGGCTTCCAGCGTGGCGCGGGGAAATTCCGGCATTTCATCAAGAAACAAAACACCGCGATGCGCCAGCGAAATCTCCCCCGGCTTGGCCCGCAACCCCCCACCCGCTATGGCGGCGGGGCTGGCGGAAAAATGCGGCTCCCGGAAGGGCGGGCGGGTGATGAGCTGGCCGTTCGTCAACATCCCCGCCACAGAATGTACCATGCTCACCTCCAGCGCCTGGCGCGGGGTGAGGTCTGGCAGCAGGCCGGGCAGGCGTGCGGCGAGCATCGATTTACCGCCGCCGGGCGGGCCGATCATCAGCAAATTATGGCCCCCTGCCGCCGCAATCTCCAGCGCGCGGCGCGCGGTTTCCATGCCTTTTACATCCGCGAGGTCCAGGTTTGGCGCACCGCCACCCAGTTCGCCCGGCGGTGGCGCGGCAAGCAATTGCGTGCCGCGAAAATGGTTGATGAGGCTGAGCAGATCCGGTGCCGCGAGGATATTCAGCTCCCCGGCCCACCCCGCTTCCGCACCCTGGGCGGCAGGGCAGATCAACCCCCAGCCGCGCCCCTGGGCCGCGATGGCGGCGGGCAGCACACCTGCGGCGGGGTTAAGCCTGCCATCCAGCGAAAGCTCACCCAGGGCGGCGTATTCTGCCAGCTCTTCGGCGGGCAGTACATCCATGGCCGCCAGCACGGCCAGGGCCACGGGCAGGTC
>JAGWIL010000527.1 GCA_028866335.1 Rhodospirillales bacterium | reverse complement strand
GCCTATAGCCCGGCGGCACCCGGCTGGCCAGTATATGCCAATCTGGTGGTTGACGCCGGGCACCTTCCTCTTAAAAGCAAGGCTCAGCAGGGCGCTGGTAGCTCAATGGTTAGAGCGGACCGCTCATAACGGTTTGGTTGGGGGTTCGAGTCCCTCCCGGCGCACCATGCTTTCAGGCATATTTGCACATAAAACTCCGCTTTTGACGTAAGCCGCGGATAACGTCAGGTTGGCACATGAAGGTTTTATTAATTGAAGACGATCCGGTGGCCGCCGCCAATTTTCGCGCCGGATTAGCACCGGAAGGGCATGAGGTTCAGGTCGCCGAAGATGGCCGGGCCGGGCTTCTCGCCGCCGCCTCAGCTGATTTTGATGTGCTCGTTATCGATCGTTTGATTCCTGGTTTGGATGGGCTTGCCGTTTTGCAAATGCTGCGCGGCGCCGGAATTCAAACGCCTGCCCTGTTTCTCACAGCGTTGGGCAGTTTGGATGACCGGCTGGTCGGTCTGCGCGCGGGAGGCGACGACTACATGGTCAAGCCCTATGCGATCTCTGAGCTCGCCGCCCGCCTGATCGCGCTCTCACGTCGTACTCGCACGCCAGCTCGGCAGATGCGGCTGAAACTTGCCGACCTCGAGCTAGATCGCACGACACGTAGCTTTTGGAGAGCCGGGCAAAAAATCGATCTGAAGCCACGCGAGTACGAGGTTCTGGAGTATCTCTTTCGTCACCGCGGTGAGGTTGTAACAAAAACGATGCTGTTGGAGGATGTATGGGGTTTCCACTTCACGCCGCAAGCCAGTTTGGTGGAAGCACAAATCAGCCGCTTGCGGGCGAAGATCGACCAAGGCTTTTCACCACAGCTCATCCACACATATCGTGGCGCCGGGTACAAACTTGACGAGGCTTGAAGGCTGGGTCCGCTCGCTTTGGCGCATTTCCGGTTTCCGGCTGGCATTGTTCGGCGCGCTGGCCTCGCTGGCAGGAACAATGCTGGTATTCGGCATTATCTACCACGCAGCAGATGCTGCCTGGCACACGCATCTTAACCAACGCGTCGCTGATGCACAGGCGGATATTCTGCTCGATATTCAAAACAATCCAGATGAACTCCTTCGGGACGTGCAGACCGAAGTCGTTGAAGGTAACGGTATGTTCTACGCCGTCCTAGCCCCGAACGGGCAATG
>JAGWIL010000526.1 GCA_028866335.1 Rhodospirillales bacterium | reverse complement strand
TCGCCTTCCTGCATCACCAACGTGCGCCTTGTGGGGTCGCGGTCAATCTGGTCGATCATGAAGCCGATCTCGCCGGCCACGGCGCCGGCCAGGCGGCGGGAGAGTTCATCGAGATGTGTGCCGTAGAAAATTTCCAGCGCCACACCTTGCAGCACCAGCATCGGCACCAAAACGATGAGCAGAGAACGCCCGAACAGCCCACGCGGCAGCAGCTTGCGAAACAACCGTTCCGGCTGCACCGCGCCCAGTCGAATTTTCATAGGCCCGGTTTCAGCACGTAGCCCTTGCCGCGTATGGTGAGCAGAAACCGCGGCTCGCGCGGGTCTGGTTCAATTTTGCGGCGCAGGCGCGTTACCTGCACGTCTATGGCGCGTTCGTTCACGTCATCCAACCCCAGGGCCACGGCCAGAGTCTCGCGGGAAAACACCTCATGTGGCCGTGCGGCAAGGGTGGTGAGCAGCGAAAGCTCCGCCCCGGTGAGGCGCGTGCGCGTGTTGGGGCTGATAAGCTCGCCGCGTTCGGCGTCGAAATGGGCTTCGCCCAACGGCAGCGGCCCGGTTTGTATTGTTGGCGGCTGGGCGCGGCGCAGCATGGCGCGCAGCCGGGCAACGAGCACTCTGGGGTCAAATGGTTTGCCGAGATAATCGTCCGCCCCGGCTTCAAAACCGGCCAGCACATCCTCCGGCGTGTCCCGCGCGGTGAGCAGCAGAATGGGCATGGCGGGCGCGCGTTCCGCCCGCAGGCTGAAGGTGAGCTCTAACCCGTTTTCACCGGGCATCATCACGTCCAGCACCAGCAGGTCGAATTCCATGGCGCGGAGTTTCTCCCGCGCCTCTGCCGCCGAAGCGGCGCGGGTGACCCGAAAGCCGTTTTCTGCGAGGTAACGCCCGGCGAGTGCCGCAAGCCGGGCATCGTCATCAACCAACAGAACATGCGCCGCGTCTTCTGTCAGCCCGGCCTCGGTCATGATGGTCAGGGGATGCGTGTCGGCTTTGGTGGCCGGGCGGCTTCGGCAGGCTCCATGATGCCGCGCCCGCCTGGGCTGATCAGCCCGCGCATCACGCGTTTGAAGCCCTCTACAGCTTGGCCACCAGCCTCACGATACGCTACCAACAGGCGTTCGCGCTGGGTCTCGAACAATTGCCGTTCAAGCGCCACACCCTTTTCTGTCAGGTTGAGCAAGCGCTG
>JAGWIL010000525.1 GCA_028866335.1 Rhodospirillales bacterium | reverse complement strand
TGCAGCCCGTAATGGCTGAGCTCCCGCCCATGGCCAGAGCGTTTGATGCCGCCAAACGGCGCTTCCGGCGATGAGGCGAGCATCTGGTTGATCGCCGTCATCCCGGCTTCGATCTCCTCAACAAACCGCGCCTGCTCGGCTTTGTCCTCGGTCCAGACAGATGAGCCCAGCCCATAGGGAATATCGTTGGCGAGGTGGATGGCGTCATCAATATCCCTGGCGCGGAACAGCATGGCGATGGGGCCGAAAACCTCTTCCTGCAAAAACGGGCTGCCCTCTGGTAAGTCGGTCAGCACGCCCGCATTCATGAACGCGCCGGGGCCGGGCAGCGCCTCGCCACCCGCCAGCTTCGCGCCCTGCTTCTTCGCCTCCTCAAGTTGCTGCAAAACCGTTTCCCGTTGTTCGGCGCTGGAAAGCGGGCCCATATCGGTGGCCTTGTCCATCGGGTCGCCGGTTTTCACCGCGCGCATCGCGGTGATGAACTGTTCCTTGAAGCGGTCATAGATATCCGCATGCACGATCATCCGCTTGGCGCAGATGCAGGACTGCCCGGTGTTCTGGGTCCGGGCCTTCACCGCCGCTTTCACGGCTTCGCCCAGATTGGCGGAGGGCATCACGATGAACGGGTCGGAGCCGCCAAGCTCCAGCACCACTTTTTTCAATTGCCGCCCGGCTTGCTCGGCCACAGCGGCACCGGCACCCTCGCTGCCGGTTAGTGTCACCGCCGCCACGCGCGGGTCTGCGATGATGCCTGCAATGGCTTTTGAGCTGACTGCGAGGTTAAGAAACAGCCCGGCGGGAGCACCCGCTTGCAGCACCACTTCTTCCATCAGCGCCGCCGTACCCTGTACCGCGCTGGCGTGTTTCAGCAGCGCCACATTGCCCGCCAGAATGGTGGGGGCGAGAAACCGCACCACCTGCCAAAGCGGAAAATTCCAGGGCATGACCGCCAGCACCGGCCCCAGCGGCAGAAATTTGATCTCGGCGCGGCCACCAGCGCTCAGGCCGTAGCTTTCGCCCTGCAGCATCGCTGGGCCCGCCTCTGCGAAATGGCGGAAGCAGGCGACGCATTTTTCTACCTCGGCCACGGCGGAGGCATAGGTTTTGCCCATCTCCATGGTCGCCTGGCGGGCCAGGCGATCTTTGTTCGCCTCGAACGCCTCGGCAATGCGGCCCAGCAGAGCGGTGCG
>JAGWIL010000524.1 GCA_028866335.1 Rhodospirillales bacterium | reverse complement strand
GTGGTCTTGTGGGATGTCGATGGTCATGAGTTCTCCTTCACTGCGTTGTCGATGTCTTTCATTGCTTTGTAGGTCTCCAGGCACGCGAGGAAACCGCGCCACGCCTGTTCTTGGGTGATGTTCTTGAACGGGTCCACGAGTTCGTAGGTACCGTCCTCGTGTAGGTAGACGCCACGGGACCCCGCGACTTGTGACCGAATAGCCGCGTCCGTGTTGCGCAGACCACCAGCGTCGTCGTAAGTGGCGACACCGGCGTGGAGGTAGGCGACCTGCTGCATCGCCAGTGACGATTCGTAGTGGTTGCCGGTCTTGTAGTCAATCAGGACAACCTCGCCGTCGATTTCCGCGATGGCGTCGAATCGCCCGCCGTAACCGAAGTCGGGGTTCAATACCACCAGTTCCGCTTCGATGAATTTAGGGGTGCACTCGCGATGGAACGATTCGAGAGCGTCGACGTATCCAGAATCCTCCACAAGAACTTTCACCGGTTCGTCGGGGTTCTTGGTCCACGCCTCGGCAACTTCGTGCACGCGAGTGCCCCGGTTCATCTTCGCGTCCCACTGGCGTTTGTGCTCGCCTCGGCAGTAATGAACGAACACGTCATCGTCGCTACCGTTGTACCCGAGTTCGCGCTCCTTCTTGCCAAGGGCCGTCAGGGTCTTGCGGTGACGGCGGACGATGGTCGCCTTGCGTCGGTGTTCCTTCAACGCTGTCTCGGCGGCGATCTGAGCGGCGCTCCACACCATGCCGGGCTTGTCGAGAATGTTGATGACCGTCGTGACACCGGGGACGGTCGGTCCGCCGGGTTCGACTCGGTACTGGTGACGAAGCGCGGCTTCGTGGTCGGTGAGTTGTTTGGGCATAGTTTCCTTTCCACAGGTTTAGATAAGACTCTACATTATTTCTAACCACATGTCTAGTACCAGAGTGTGACAAGACCCCGGCTCGGGGAGGTGAGCCGGGGTCTTGTCTACCCGTGGAAAGGTTTGTCGTGTGTCCGCGACGTTTTAAAGTGTAGCGCACGCGACCAGCAAAAAGATCAATACCCGCCAGTGCAACTTGACTGATCGGGCCAACCATAGACACCTGCGAATCTCGCCATAGCAATGGACTCCTCGGTAGGCGTGGCTAAGTCCATACGACTAGGAAACCCTTGGCGCCTAAACCTCTGCCACGTCGCGTCCAGCCACCC
>JAGWIL010000104.1 GCA_028866335.1 Rhodospirillales bacterium | reverse complement strand
CAGCAGCACGCGTATGGTTTCGCTCATGCGGGGTTCATCCTCAATGTCTCAAGCGCCATTTTTGCCGCGGCTTCCAGCCGGTAAGGTTTTGGTAAAAAACGCCCCAGTTCCAGAATATTCCGTGGGCCGGGATTGGCGGAGGTAATTATGCGCTTAATGAAGGGGTAGTTTTTAATCACCCGGCTCATCAGCTCCGCACCATCCATGGAACCAGGCATGGCAATATCCGTGAGAATGAGGTCTGGCTTGCCGCCCGCCTGCAAAAAGCGCCACGCTTCGTCGGCATTGCTTGCCTCCACCACGCTAAGCCCAACAGCGCGCAGTTCTTCCGCCAGCAACATGCGAATAATTGGTTCGTCTTCAACCAGAAGCACCTGGTTCGGGGTAAAATTATCGCTGAGTTGACCGGCGGGAAGCATTTAAAAACTAATCCAATATTCGAATTAGAGAGTATCTGGGGCCGGGCGTTGTCTAGCGCAATCCCGTCGCTCAGTGTTTCAATGTGCTGGACAGGAATTGCTGAAACCGCTCGGTTTTCGGGTGGGTGAACATCTCGGCTGGCACGCCTTCCTCCTCGGTCTGGCCTTTGTGCAGAAACATCACCCGGCTTGCCACCTCGCGGGCAAAGCCCATTTCGTGGGTCACGACCAGCATTGTCCGGCCTTCCTGGGCAAGCTGGCGCATCACTTTCAGCACCTCGCCCACCAGCTCCGGGTCCAGGGCGGAGGTTGGTTCGTCGAACAACAACACTTCGGGTTCCATCGCCAAGGCGCGGGCAATGGCCACACGCTGCTGCTGCCCGCCGGAAAGCTGGGCGGGGAAGGCATCCAGTTTGGCGGAAAGCCCTACTTTTTCCAGCATGGCTGCGGCTTTGTCCCGCGCGGTTTTCTTGTCCTGTTTCAGTACATGCACCGGCGCTTCCATCACGTTTTGCAGCACGGTCATGTGGCCCCAGAGATTGAACTGCTGGAACACCATGGAAAGCCGGGAGCGCAGGCGTTCAAGCTGCTGGGGGTTGGCGCAGGCGCGGCCGTTTTTGCCCTCCCGCAGCGCGATGGTCTCTCCTTTTATGGAAACGCTGCCCCTGTCCGGCATTTCCAGCATATTGATGCAACGCAGGAATGTGCTTTTGCCAGAGCCGGAGGAGCCGAGAATGGCGATCACGTCCTGGTCCCGCGCGGTGACGGAGACGCCTTTCAACACCTCCACCGTTCCGAAAGATTTATGGATGTCCTCTACCACGAGTGCAGCAGCCAGGGTGTTTTCGCTCATTATGGGCCTCGATCTGTTTTTCCAGCGTCGCGTTAATTTCAGCTTTGCAAATTTTTGGCCCTGGGGCAAAAGGGAGTTGTCCTTACGTGGACGCAGGAGAGAGTGGAGGTTTTTACTTCCACCGCCGAAGGCGCAACCGGCCCCCGGAACCGCTCAGGCAAAAGGACTGCGTAACCGCATTGGGCACTCTGGAAAGCTGGCGGGATTCCCCCGCCGCACCGACGGAGTAAGGGCTTTGGCCCGAATCTCTCAGGTCACAAGACAGAGGGGGGTCAGCACTTCCGGCGGTGTAAGCCGGGTGAACTGACGGATAGGGGGTTTTCATGGCCAAATCACCATTGGATGCTTTGCACCGCCGCCTGGGCGCGCGCATGGTGGAATTCGCGGGCTATGAGATGCCGCTGCAATATCAAGGCATCATGGCGGAGCATCTGGCCTGCCGCACTGGCGCCGCGCTGTTTGATGTCTCCCATATGGGGCAGGCGGAAATTGCGGAGATCGAGGTATTTTCCCACCTGGTGCCGGGCGACATTGCCGGGCTGAAACCGGGCCGCCAACGCTACACGCTGCTGCTGAATGAGGTGGGCGGGATTCTGGATGATCTGATGGTGGCTAATCTTGGCGCGTATGTGCAGGTGGTGCTGAATGCCAGCCGCAAGGAAGCCGATGTGGCACATATGCGCAGCCATGGCGTGGCGGTGACGACGCGGTTCGGCCGCGCGTTGCTGGCCCTGCAAGGCCCGAAAGCGGTGGAAGTTCTGCCTGAGGCGGAGCATCTGAAATTCATGGATGCCGCGCCGGTGCGAATCGTAGACATTGACTGCATCGTCACCCGCTCCGGCTATACCGGCGAGGATGGGTTCGAAATCGGCTGTGCGGGGTTTGATGGCGAGGCGCTGGCGGAGTTGCTGCTGGCCCGCGGCGCTGTGCCCGCCGGGCTGGGGGCGCGGGATTCGCTACGGCTGGAAGCAGGGCTGTGCCTTTACGGCAACGATATCGACGAGACCACCAACCCCGTCGCCGCTGGGCTGGGCTTCGCACTTTCCAAAAAACGGCTGGCGGATGGGCATTTCCTGGGGGCCAAAGCGGTGAACAAGGCGCTGGCCGAGGGCACCACGGAAAGCCTGGTGGGCATTAAGCTGGAGGGCAGGGCACCTGCCCGTGCGGGAGCTGAAATCCGCCTGCCAGGTGGTGAGGCTATTGGCCGTGTGACCTCCGGCGTATTTTCCCCCACCCTGAACGCGCCCATCGCGCTGGGCTATGTGCGGGCTGACTGCGCCAAGATTGGCACGGCGCTCGATTTGATCGTGCGCGACAAGCCGCTGGCCGGAACGGTCTCGGCGTTACCGTTTGTTCCTCATAACTACGTCCGCTGAAAGGAAGCTACTCATGTCGCAAATTTTTTATTCCAAGGACCATGAATGGGTGGCGGTGGAAGCGGATGGGCTGGTGACAATCGGCATTACCGCCCATGCGCAGGAGGCGCTGGGTGATATCGTGTTCGTCGAGCTGCCGGAGCTGGGGCGCAATGTCGCCAAGGGCGAGGCCTGCGCCGTGGTGGAAAGCGTAAAAGCGGCATCTGACGTGTACGCGCCGCTGACCGGCACGGTGGCCGAGGTTAACCAGGCGATTGTGGATGCGCCAGCCAAGGTGAACGAAGCCGCCGAGGGTGAAGGCTGGTTCTTCAAGCTGCGCCTGCAAGACCCGGCCGGGCTGACCGAGCTGCTGGACCGTGCGGGTTATGACGAATTTCTGAGTACGCTCGCGTGAATGCGCTGAGCGAACTGGCCGCATTGGAGCGGCCGGATGGTTTCGTCTCCCGCCATATTGGGCCGGATGAAGCGCAGATTGAGGCGATGCTGAAGCTGGTGGGCGCGCCGGGGCTGGACGGGCTGATTGCCGAGACCATCCCTGAGAGCATCCGCACCAACGCGGCCCTGGCGTTGCCGCAAGCGGAGGACGAAGCCGCCGTGCTGGCGCGGCTGCGCGGCCTTGCCAGCCGCAATGTGGTGAAAAAATCGCTCATCGGGCTGGGCTATCATGGCAGCATCACCCCGCCGGTTATCCAGCGCAACATTCTGGAAAATCCGGGCTGGTACACGGCCTATACGCCGTATCAGGCGGAGATTTCCCAAGGGCGGCTGGAAGCCATTTTGAACTTCCAGACCATGGTCGCCGCGCTCACCGGCATGGAGATCGCCAATGCCTCGCTGCTGGATGAAGCCACGGCGGCGGCGGAAGGTGTTGCGATGGCGTTTGCCATGCACAAGGCGGGCAGCAAGGTGATTGCGGTGGCAAAGGATGTGCACCCGCAAACCCGCGCGGTGATCGCCACCCGCGCTTGGCCCCTGGGCTGGGAGATTGTGGATGTGGCCCCCGGCGATACGGTGGGGATTAAGGCCGCCAAGCCGTTTGCGCTGGTGCTGAATTATCCTGGTTCCACCGGGGAGGTTCGGGACATTTCCGCTGAGATTGCCGCCGCCCAGTCTGTCGGGGCGATGAGCATTGTGTGCGCCGATTTGCTGGCGCTGACGCTACTGAAGCCGCCGGGCGAAATGGGGGCGGATATTGCCGTGGGCTCCGCCCAGCGTTTTGGCGTGCCGATGGGTTTCGGCGGCCCGCATGCCGGGTTTTTTGCCACGCGCGATGCTTTCAAGCGCGCCATGCCGGGGCGGCTGGTGGGCGTTTCGGTGGATGCCGCCGGGCGCCCGGCGATGCGCCTGGCCTTGCAAACCCGCGAGCAGCATATCCGCCGCGAGAAGGCGACGAGCAATATCTGCACCGCCCAGGTGTTGCTGGCGGTGATGGCCGGGTTTTATGCCGCCTGGCATGGGCCGGAAGGGCTGAAGACCATCGCCCGGCGGGTGAATTTGCAGGCCCGGCTGCTGGCCGAGGCGGCGGGCAAGGCTGGGTTCACCCTGCGCCATGCTGCGTATTTCGACACGCTGGCAATAGAGGCCGGGGCCAAAGCGGATGCGCTGATGGCGGATGCCGAAGCCGCCGGGTTTAATCTGCGCCGGATTGATGAGACGGGCATCGGCATCAGCCTGGATGAGAGCGTGACACGGGCTGAGCTGGAGGCGTTGGCCGGGCTGTTCGGAGGGAAGCTGGCCGAAGCGCAACCCTCCATCCCCGAAAAGCTGGCCCGCCAGAGCGGGTTTTGCACCGAGGAGGTGTTTGCCGCGCATCATTCCGAGCATTTGATGCTGCGTTACATGAAGCGGCTTGAGGATAAGGATATCGCGCTTAACCGCTCGATGATCCCGCTCGGTTCCTGCACCATGAAGCTGAATGCCGCCGTGGAGATGGCGGCCATCTCCTGGCCGGAATTCGCCAATCTGCACCCATTTGCGCCGGCCAGCCAGACGGAGGGGTTCAAGGCGCTGATCGACGAGCTTGCCGCGCTGCTATGTGAAGTCACCGGCTTCGCGGCAGTTTCCCTGCAGCCCAATTCGGGCGCGCAAGGCGAATTTGCCGGGCTGCTCGCCATCCGCGCGTATCATGAGGCGCTTGGCGAAGGCACGCGCAATATCTGCCTTATCCCGGCTTCCGCCCATGGCACCAACCCGGCCTCCGCCGCCATGGCGGGCTATAAGGTTGTGGTGGTGGGGTGTGACCGCAATGGCAATGTGGATGTGGAGGATTTGCACAAGAAGGTGGAGGAGCATGGCGAGCGCCTGGCCGCGTTGATGATCACCTACCCCAGCACGCATGGGGTGTTCGAGGTCTCGATTCGCGACATCTGCCAGGCGGTGCACAAGGCGGGCGGCCAGGTTTACATGGATGGCGCCAACATGAACGCCCAGGTGGGGCTGACCAGCCCGGCCAGCATCGGCGCGGATGTTTGCCATTTGAACCTGCACAAGACCTTCTGCATCCCGCATGGCGGCGGCGGGCCGGGGGTTGGGCCCATTGGCGTGGCGGCGCATCTGGCTCCGCATTTGCCCAGCCACCCGCTGCGCGCGGATGCCGGGCCCGCCACCGGCTATGGCCCGGTTTCAGCCGCACCGTTCGGCTCGGCGCTGATATTGCCCATCCCTTATGCCTATATCCGGGCAATGGGGCCGGAGGGCATTACCCGGGCGACAAAGGTAGCGATTCTGAACGCCAACTACATCGCCAGGCGGTTGGAGGGGGCTTACCCGATTCTGTATCGCGGGGCGCAGGGGCGGGTGGCGCATGAATGCATCGTGGATTGCCGTGGCTTTGCGGCAAATTCTGGTGTGCAGGTGGAAGACATCGCCAAGCGGCTGGCCGATTACGGGTTCCATGCGCCCACAATGTCCTGGCCGGTGGCGGGAACTTTAATGATCGAGCCGACCGAGAGCGAAGACAAGGCGGAGATGGACCGCTTCTGCGATGCCATGCTGGGCATTGCGGCGGAGATTGCGCTGGTGGCGAACGGCGCGTTGCCGAAGGATGACAACCCGCTGAAGAACGCCCCGCATATTGCCGCAGAGGTGATGGGCGAGGACTGGCGCCATGCTTATTCTCGGCAGGTGGCGGCGTTTCCGTTGCCTTATGTGGCTGCACAGAAATACTGGCCGCCGGTTAAGCGGGTGGACAATGTTTATGGCGACCGCAACCTCATATGCTCCTGTGCGCCGCTGGAGGCATATTTGGCGGCGGCGGAGTAGGCCCGAAAGTTTTTTGTTTCTTCTTTGCCCTGTCACGAAAAAGCCGCATTTCCCCAACGCGGGGCAGGGTGTAAATTTTTTCGTGGTCAGTACCAAAATATCACTTGCATCAGGGGGGGTATGGCCTCATAAGCCGCCCCCTACTGGCCCAGGGGGGCGCAGCGCGGTGCTGCGTTCTACAGGCTGTCTACTAGTTTGGGGGTTCGCAATGAACGCACTTG
>JAGWIL010000103.1 GCA_028866335.1 Rhodospirillales bacterium | reverse complement strand
AAACCCGCGCGCGCAGTTTCTTAGCCGCGATGCTGCTGCTGGAAACAATGACGATCGGCATGTTCGCCGCCACGGATTTCGTGCTGTTCTATGTGTTCTTTGAGGCCGTGCTGCTGCCGATGTATCTCATCATCGGCGTGTGGGGCGGGGAGAAGCGCATTTACGCGGCAGTGAAGTTCTTTGTGTTCACCCTGGCTGGCTCGCTGTTCATGCTGTTGGCGGTCGTGTGGATCTGGCGGCATCTGGGCACCACCAACATGGCGGTGATGGCCCATGCCAATATCCCCGCTAACGCGCAGACATGGCTTTTCCTCGCCTTTTTTGCAGCCTTCGGCGTGAAGGCGGCGGTGTGGCCGCTGCACACCTGGTTGCCGGATGCCTATGGCGAGGCACCCGTGCCCGGCACTATCATGCTGGCGGCCGTGCTTTCCAAAATGGGCGCGTATGGTTTCCTGCGTTTCGCCATTCCCATGCTGCCACAGGCTTCCGCCGCGTTTGAGCCGGTGATGTTTGTGCTTGGCGTGGTCGCGGTGATCTATATTTCCTATGTGGCTTTGGCGCAGACGGATATGAAGCGCATGATCGCCTATTCCTCGGTCGCGCATATGGGCGTCATCATCATCGGGCTGTTCACCTTCACGGTGGAAGGCATTGAGGGCGCTTTGTTCCAGATGCTCAGCCACGGCATCGTCATCGCCGGGCTGTTCATCTGTGCGGGCATCATCACCGCGCGCGGTGAAAGCCTGGCTTTGAAAAACCTCGGCGGGCTGGCGCGCAACATGCCGGTTTTTGCCGCCGCCCTCATGCTGTTCACGCTGGCCAATATGGGCCTGCCGGGCACGTCGGGCTTTATCGGTGAAATCCTCGTCATCGTCGGCGCGTTGAAGGTGAATTTCTGGGTCTCGTTGCTGGGCGGTGCGGGCATGGTGCTTGGCGTTACCTACTCGCTGGTGCTGGTGCGGGCCGTGCTGTTCGAGAAATATGCAAGGCCAGACCTCGCGGCGTTGAAAGATTTAAACTGCCGTGAATACGCCATGCTGCTGCCGCTGGCGGCTTTGGTGATCTGGCTGGGTGTGTACCCCTCCAGCTTCACCCATGCGTTCGATGCGCCGATCGCTGCCCTGGTGCAGGCGCACATCGCCGCCCTCAACCCGCATATGGCGCTGGCCATGGTGACCGCGAAATGACCAATTTTTTCTCTCTTCTTCCGGCGCTGTTTCTTGGGGTTGGCGGCATGGTGCTGCTGTTGGGTGGCGTGCTGAGCAAAACCGGCGATACCACGCCCGGCATTACCTTCGGTGCCATTGCCCTGCTGGCGGTGGCCGCGGTGCTGTGCTGGGTGGCGCCGGATGCTTTGCTGTTCGGCGGTTTGCTCAAAACCAGCCTGTTCACCCGCTATGCGGATAGCCTCGTCTATCTCGCCGCCATCGCGGCGCTCATCCTCTCGGTGGATTATAACAAGCGCGAGAAGATCGCCCGGTTCGAGTACCCGATTTTGGTGCTGTTCGCGGTCATCGGCATGATCGTGATGATCTCCGCCGCCGATATGATGTCGCTCTATATTGGGTTCGAGCTGCAATCACTCGCCCTTTACATCTGTGCCGCCATGGCGCGGGATTCGGTGCGCTCCACGGAAGCGGGGTTGAAATATTTTGTGCTCGGCGCGTTGGCGTCCGGCTTGCTGCTTTACGGCATTTCGCTGGTTTACGGTTTCGCGGGTACCACGAATTTCGCAGCCCTTGGCGAAGTGTTCCGCGCGGGTGCTGCGCCCGGCACTATCGTCGGCGTGGTGTTTGTGCTCACCGGGCTGGCGTTCAAAATCTCCGCGGCACCGTTCCATATGTGGGCGCCGGATGTGTATGAAGGCTCCCCCAGCTCCGTCACCGCCTTGTTTGCCACGGCGCCCAAGGCCGCCGCCCTGGCGCTGTTTCTCTCGGTCATGGCCGGGCCGTTCGCCCATCTCACTGGCCAGTGGGAAATGCTGATCCAGATTGTCGCGGTGCTCTCCATGGCCATTGGCGCGCTGGCGGCCATAGGGCAGAGCAACATCAAACGCCTGCTGGCGTATTCCTCCATCGGTCATATGGGCTACGCGCTGATGGGGCTGGTTACCGGCACGGCGGGCGGTATTCAGGCCAGCCTGGTTTACATCGCGATTTATGTGGTGATGTCCTTCGGCGCGTTCGCCTGTGTTATCGCCATGCGCCGCAACGGCCAAGCGGTTGAGAAAATCAGCGACCTTGCGGGACTTGCCGCCGAGCATCCTGGCTTTGCCTTCGCGTTCGCGGTATTCATGTGGTCCATGGCCGGCATTCCGCCGCTGGCTGGCTTCTTTGCCAAGCTTTACGTGTTCTACACCGCCTTCAACGCGGGTTACGACACATTGGTCATCATCGGTATCATCGCCAGCATCATCAGCGCCTTCTACTATCTGCGCGTCATCAAGGTGATGTATTTCGATAAGGGCCAGCCGGGCTTTGACAAAACCTCCGCCGGTGCGGGCTTCGTGATGGCGGTTGGCGCGCTCGCGACCATCTTTTTTGTCGTCATCCCCGGCCCGCTGATGGCGCTGGCAGGTGAAGCCGCGAAAGCCTTGATGGGTTGAACTTCTGGCGGCTGGAGATTTATCCCGAGCTGGGGTCAACCTCCGACGAGATTATGCAGCGCGCCAAGGCGGGTGAACCGGCTGGGCTCGCTGTTCTTGCCCTTAGGCAGACAGCCGGGCGCGGCTCGCGTGGGCGGGCATGGAGCGCGCCGGAAGGCAATCTGAACCTTTCCATTCTGCTGCGCCCCAAGCGCCCCGCGGTGCAGGCGGGGTTGTTTTCGCTTATCTCCGGCATTGCGGTGGTTGAGGCGCTGGTGGGGCTGGGGGCTGAAAACCTCACCCTCAAATGGCCGAATGATGTGCTTTGCGGCGGTGCCAAGCTGGCCGGAATCCTCATAGACGCCACCCAAGCCGATACCGGCCTGGACTGGCTGGCCATCGGCATCGGCATAAACCTTGCCGCCGCGCCTGAAATTCCTGGCCGGCGCACAACGGCCCTTGCCGCCCAAGGGCTGGATATTTCACCTGAAACCGCCACCCGCGCCATACTCACGCGGCTGGAACAATGGCTGGAAGCGCCCGGCGCGCAAATCCGCGAAGAATGGCTGAAACGCGGCCATGCCCCAGGCACGCCAATGGAAATCGCCTATGCCGGGCAGCGCCGTAGGGGATTTTTTGCGGGCTTATCAGAAGCTGGCGAATTGCTGTTGCAGTGCGAAAATCGTATCGAGACCATCAGTACTGGGGATGTCTTGCTGGGGGGCGGGTGATCCAAGGAGGGCGGAATGCTTTTGGTGATTGATGCGGGTAACACGAACATCGTGTTCGCGGTGCATGACGGTGCGGAATGGCGGGGGAAATGGCGGCTCGCCACCTCCGCTCAACGCACCTCGGATGAGTACGGCGTCTGGCTGGACGTGCTGTTGCGCCGCGCGGGCATCTCTGCCGAGGATATAACCGGAACCGTAATTGGTACGGTGGTGCCCGCTGCCCTCTACCATCTGCGCCGCCTCTGCCGGGAATGGTTTACCACCGAACCGCTGATTGCCCGATCCTCGCTGAATTGGGGTTTTGAGATAAAAACCGACAGCCCTGAAGGTGTGGGCGCGGACCGGTTGTTGAACGCGCTCGCTGCCCATGTGCATTACCAGGGCCCGTTGGTGGTGGTGGATTTTGGTACGGCGACGACGTTCGATGTGGTGGATGAAACCGGGGCCTATATCGGCGGCGCGATCTCCCCTGGTATCAATCTTTCCATCGAGGCGTTGCACCAGGCCGCCGCCCGGCTGCCGCGCATCGGCATTGGCCGGCCGCATGTGGTTATCGGGCGGGATACTGTGCCCGCCATGCAATCGGGCATCTATTGGGGCTATATCGGGCTTATCGAAGGGCTGCTCGCCCGTATCGAGGGCGAGTTTGGCACGCGGTTGAAAGCTATTGCCACTGGCGGGCTGGCCCCGCTTTTTGCCGAGGGCACCAGCAAATTCACGGCCATCGACCCAGACCTGACTTTGGAAGGGTTGCGCCTGCTCTCCGCGCGCAATAAGCCACCCTCTTTGCCGCGCGACCGTGCGCGGTTCCTGGAAACAGAATGACAGAGCATAGGAGCAGACCCGTTCGTGGCTAAATCCAAAGGCAAGGCCGCCCCCGCCATGGACGAGGCTGAAAGCGGGTTCATCTTCGTACCGCTCGGCGGCACCGGCGAGATCGGGATGAACTTCAACCTCTATGGCTGCGACGGCGCGTGGCTGGCCGTAGATTGCGGCATGGGCTTCTCCGGGCCGGACAACCCAGAGACGGAAATTCTGCTGCCGGACCCGGCCTTCATCGCCCAGCAACGGCAGGATCTTCTGGGTCTGGTCATTACCCATGCGCATGAGGACCATATCGGCGGCATCGCCCGGCTGTGGCCGCAACTCCGCTGCCCGGTTTACGCGACACCCTTCGCCGCCGCGGTTATCCGCCGCAAATTGCAGGAGGCCGGGTTGCAGCGCGATGTGAAGCTGCATGTGCTGCCACCGGGAAGCGCGTTTGAGCTGGGGCCGTTTGCGCTGCGCTATATCCGCATGACGCACTCCACACCCGAGGCGCAGGCGCTGGCCATCACTACAAGCTACGGCACCGTGCTGCATACCGGGGATTGGAAGTTCGATGCCTCGCCCGTTATCGGCGATGTATCAGACGAGGCGGCGTTGAAGGCGCTGGGCGATGCGGGTGTGCTGGCGATTGTTTCTGATTCCACCAACGCCATGGTGGAGGGGTTTTCCGGCTCTGAGCTGGATGTGAAAAAAAGCTTCGAGGCGCTGCTGCCGGAGCTTTCCGGCCGTGTGGCGGTTACCTGCTTTGCCTCCAACGTGGCGCGGGTGGCCAGCATCATCTCGGCGGCTGAAATCGCCGGTCGGCATATCGCCCTGGTGGGCCGCAGCCTGAACAATTACATCACCGCGGCGCAGGAAGCCGGATACCTCAAAGATGTGCCGGATTTTGTGCCGGAAGAGGAAATCGGCGCGATCCCGGATGACAATATCCTGCTGCTGGTTACTGGCAGCCAGGGTGAGCCGCGCTCGGCCATGGCGCGCATCGCGGCGGACACACACCGCTATGCCGTACTGGGGCAGGGGGATAGGGCGATTTTCTCCTCCCGCACCATTCCCGGCAATGAACGGGCGGTGTTCGCGGTGCAGGACCGGCTCTCCCGCCGTGGGGTGCAGGTGATTGTGGATGGAGACGAGCAGGTGCATGTCTCGGGCCATCCGGCGCGGGAGGAGCTGCGCAAGCTCTATAAGCTCGTGCGGCCAAAATGCGTTATCCCCACCCATGGCGAGTGGCGGCATCTCTCCACCCAGGCGGCTTTGGCGCAAGAGAGCGGCATCAACACCCTGCTGGTGGAAGACGGCGACGTGGTGCTGTTTGGCGGCAATGGCCCGGCGGTGGTGGATTCAGTGCCCACGGGCCGCCTGGCGGTGGATGGTGCCAAGGTGGTGCCGCTTAAAAACGGCGTGCTTTCCGCGCGCAAACGCATGCTATTCAACGGCGTTGTCGTCGGCAGCTTCGCCATCGACTCCAAAGGCCGGTTGCAGGGCATGCCCAGGCTTTCCGCCCCAGGGCTGCTGGACGAGCTGGAGGCAAAGCAGCGCCTGGTCTTTGAGCGGGAGTTTCACGATGTGCTGGAGGATCTGGCCCCCGCTCTGCGCCAGGATGAAGCGGCCTTCACCGATGCTGCCAGGGCGGCATTGCGCCGCATTGTTGGCAAGCCGTTGGGCAAGCGCCCGCTGGTGGACGTGCACATTCTCCGCGTGTGATTTAAAATTATGCAAAAACGAGCGTAAGCTGCGTACTAAGTATATAATTTGATCATTTCATGTTTGAAAGCCTAAAATTTCCTCATTTTTACATGCGTTTTTTCTGGACGAGCCGACATGCTGCATTGCATTATATTTTTAGGATGAGGGTTTGGTCTTCATCCTGCCGTGTGACTGGCGTTTCCTCCCTGAACTTGGCCCGCCACCCCATTTGGGCTGGCGGGCTTCTTTCTTTCAGCGTCTTTTCCTGCGTATGAGGGTTACCGCTGCTTCTATCTGCGGCGGGATTGATCTAGAG
This sequence comes from Rhodospirillales bacterium, assembly GCA_028866335.1. The sequence continues at coordinate 16 of JAGWIL010000103.1, read as the reverse complement.
CAGGGATGCCGATGAG
>JAGWIL010000523.1 GCA_028866335.1 Rhodospirillales bacterium | reverse complement strand
GATCGCACGTCCTGCACGGCTCGTCCTTGTCGCTGCCCCACCGGTGACGGCACATGCAGCAGGGGAACGCGAAACCGCTGCCATCATTTTCCAAATCGAAGTGATCGCGGAAAACGACATGTTCTTCTAGGCTCATGATCCCTCTCCCGGCGTGTCCTGGGCTGGCGGCGTGGGTGCGGCGGCGAGGGTCAGCGTTTCCCACCCGACAAGTTCGCGCAGCATGGACGCGGCCAGCCATCGCGGGTCGGTGTCAGTATTGGCGGAAGACCTCTCCAGCGCGGCGATTACATCGCGCAGATTCCACCCTGCAGGCACGCTGCTCCGCGCTCCCTCGGCATAGCCGCGCTGGTAGGCTTCGCGCTGGCTGATGGGCGTCTGCCGCGCAGCCCGGTCCTGCTCGATGGCGAGGTGGGCGTAGTCGCGGATCAATCCCTTGAGCCAGAAAGCCCATCCTTCGGCATCTTCCGACAGCGGCGGCAGCTTGATCTCATCCATCAAAATTCTCCTTCTGCAACCTGGAAACACGGCACGCCATTGCGCCGCCACATCTGCACCACGCGGTCTCGGTCATCAAACGCGGCCACAAGTCGCGCACGATCAAAGGCCAGCATCCCTTGCAGCCACTGTTCCTTGAGCACGTCGTCTGCCGTGTAATCCCCCTCCTGTCGCATGGTCAGCATCGGCCCGGAAAGATCGTGCGTCATGAAAGAGGTGTGTTGCGCCAGCCACGCGATGGTCTTGTCCCGAACCTCATCGCTGCGACCACTGAAGATCCAGATTTCCGCGCCGCTGATGCGCAGCTTCTCCATCGTGCGAATCACTGGTTCATTCGGCTGGTCGCGGTGGCAGTCGGCATAGAAGTCTCGCCACTTGTCCCGGCTGTCGCGCTCCAGGTAGTGTTTGCGATGCTCGATCAGGGCAATCGTGCCATCCAAATCGAAAATGTAGAGCGGGCGCGCTTTGATCTCATCCATTGGTTTGCTCCTGGTGTTTGTTTCGCATGTGGTCACGCTCTCCCGCTTTCTTGATGCGCTTGCCGCAGACCTTGCAGCGCACTCTGTCAGTGGTGGCCGTCGCTCCCGGCCTCGGGCAGCAACCACGACAGTAGCGGGCAAAGCCTTGGCCCTCGCCGTCGAGGTATCCTCCGCAACACACGCACAGCGTGCCGTCGAGCATCATTTCTGCGATTTCACCCATTGG
>JAGWIL010000522.1 GCA_028866335.1 Rhodospirillales bacterium | reverse complement strand
CATCAGCATAGACCCAGCCGGGTTATTTTTGTTTGACGAGACAGGAGCAGACGACACGTGACGGGTATTCTATTCGCGACATTTCTTACCGCTTCGGTCGAATGGGTAGAGGCCTATACGATCATCCTGGCGGTGGCACTTTCCATCGGTTGGCGGCGGGCGCTGGAGGCGGCTGGTGCGGCGCTGGTGGCTCTGGCCGTTTTAACCGCCATCGGCAGTTTTCTGCTCACGCGGATTCACGATTTGGCGATTTTGCAGTTCGTTATTGGTGTGTTTCTCACCTTGTTCGGCGTACGCTGGCTGGGCAAGGCGGTGGCGCGCGGTGCTGGCCTTAAAAAGCTGCATGATGAAGATGCTGAGTTCGCCGCTTTGCAGGCGCGTGCTGATATTCATGATGCCCGCGCCGCCTGGTTCATTGCCTTTAACGGCATGTTGCTGGAAGGGTTGGAGGTCTGGTTGATCGTCGTGGCGCTGGGCGTGCAGACGCATCATACAATTGCCGCCGCCAGCGCGGCGCTGCTGGCCCTGGTTGCCGTGGCGGTTGCGGGCATGATGCTGCGCAAGCCGCTCGCGCGCGTGCCAGAAAACGCCATCAAGTTTACGGTCAGCGCTGCGGTACTCAGCTTCGGCAGCTTCTGGATTCTGGAATCGCTTGGCTATAATTGGCCCCTGGGAGATGTAACGCTGCTGGCTTTGTTTGCTTTTTATCTGCTTGGCGGGTTGGCGCTCATCAGCCTTAACAAATATCGGCTTAATGCCGTAAAGATGGTGTAATATGCAGGGATTTATAAAAACACTATTCGGCGACAAACGCACACTTGCCGTTACCGCGGCCTCAGTGCTGGTGGCGTTAGCGGTGCTGCATTCTCCGGCATCGCTGGTGGCAGGGGTGGTTTTGCCGCTCTGTCTGCTGGCAGGTGCGGCGCACCTCGCCAGGCATTAGATTGCCTCCGGGAGCGCCCAGGGCGCGCCGGAAAGGCGCTTCGCCAAAAACTCGATAACCGCGGCAACCCGCGCCGGACGGTGCCGGCCGGGCGGGGTTACTAGGTTTAGAGAAATGGGCGGCATCGCCCATTCAGGCATCAGAACTTCCAGCAATCCGGCCTTGAGATCCTCGCTCACCATGAATTCCGGTTGCACGGCAATGCCGAGACCCGCCAGCAGCATGGGGCGCATTGCATCCGCGTTATTCGCCCGCAGAGC
>JAGWIL010000102.1 GCA_028866335.1 Rhodospirillales bacterium | reverse complement strand
ATGGTTTGGGCAGCACTTTGGCTAAGCTGCGTTGGCGCGCCACTGAGATGAGAGCCCAGCGCGTAACCCGCCGCCACGGCCAGCAGGCAAAACACCACTGAGATAACGATGTTCAACATGGCCCGGCCCACGGCGCCGCCACGCAACAGATCCAGCGTTTGCAGGCTGAAGGAGGAAAACGTGGTGAAACCGCCGCAAATGCCGACCATGAAGAAAATACGAGCGGATTCAGGTGCCGGAAACCGGCCATGGCTCAGCGTGAGCGAGCCAAAAAACCCAATGGCGAATGAGCCGAGAATGTTGATGATGATGGTGCCCAGCGGCAGGTTCCGGCTGATGGAAATTGCGGCCATGGCCAGCCAGTATCGCCCAACACTACCGATGGCGCCGCCGAGGGCAACGAGCAGGGTTTGAAACATCCGCCGATCTCCTTCCAACAAGGCGGGGCCGAGGCAAGCAACTCCCGCAGTGCATAACGCCTGCAGGAGTCATCAGCTCCCCGGAGGAGCGGGTTTGGGGGACTCCATCCCCATGCTCATAGCTTAAGCCCTGGTGCCAGGTTTTCAAGCCTATAAGCCGGAATCCTTCGCGGAGAGCGCGCCAATGGCTGACCAGTCAAGTTTTTCTCCACCCTGGGCCAGCAGGGTAAGGAAGCGGTCTCGCAGCAGGCTGGCGATTGGCAGCGGCACATTCAACGCCTCAGCCGCCGCGAGCACCAGGCGGATGTCTTTCTGGCCGAGAGGAGCGGCAAAACCGGCGGGCTCAAATTTACGGTCCACCAGTAATTGCCCATAGGTTTTGTAAACCGGGGCGTTGAACAAGGTGGAGGTGAGCAGCTCCAGATAGGCTTTTTCATCCACCCCGCCTTTGGCGACCAGCGCCAGCGCCTCGCCCAGCGATTCGATAACCGAGGCGATGAGGAAATTGCCGCTCAGTTTCACGAGGTTGGCGCGCGAGGGTATCGTGCTGAGCACGAAAACCCGCTGGCCAATGGCCTCAAAAAGCGGTTGCAAGCGCGCGAGGTCGGCCTCTGCCCCGGCGGCGGCGATGAACAGCTTGGCGGCGGCGGCGGCATCTGGCCGGCCAAAAACCGGGGCCGAGACAAATTTCTGCCCGGCTTTTTCATGCGCGGTTTGCAGCGCCTCAGCCGTGGCAACGCTGATGGTGCTGGCGGACACATGGATGGCGTCTTTGGGCAGATGCGCCAGAACGCCATCCGGCCCCTGCATCGCGCTCTCAAGTGCAGCATCGTTGGCAAGCATGGTAAACACCACCTCCTTGCCAGCGGCGGCCTGGCCGGGTGTGGCGGCGATTGGCGCATCCAGCCCCACCGCCTTATCTCGCGTGCGGTTATAGAGCGTTACCTCGTGCCCAGCCTTGATAAGATTTGCGGCCATGCCGTGGCCCATCTGGCCGAGACCGAGAAAACCGACCTTCATGCATTATTCTCCTGTTTTGGATTACCTTGGCGACCGGAACGCGCAATCTCAGCGCGTGCGGAAATAGCCGCTTTGAATGCAGCCTCGCATATTGGTACGGCGCCTTCTCAAGACAATGAGCATCGGCGCGGGGAATTTTTTGAAAATGGAATATGCCGATTTGGCTTAGAATGGTCGGAGCGGCGGGATTCGAACCCACGACCCCCAGTCCCCCAGACTGATGCGCTACCAGGCTGCGCTACGCTCCGGCCGTGGGGCGAGGCTGTAGCAGCACAGCGCCGCCGCGCCAAGGGCCCACATGCATTCTTTGCGGCGCATAAAATAAATAAGATCAACCAAGCGCGCGGCGAAGTTCCTCAAGTGCCGCGAGGGTTTCAGCCAATAGCGCGCGCAGGCGGTTTAGCTCCTCATCCTCAACGGTCCCGGTTGCTGCCTGTGGCCGCGTTGGCTCGGGAATCGGGGCAAGGTCATAGGCCGGCTCAGATTCAGTAGCCGGGATCGGGCTTACGAATTCTTCCAGCTCAACTTCTGAGGTTGGGCTTGGTATCCGCTGAACAGGGGGCTCCGGTGGGATCAGGAAATCCTGTATTGGTGCAGGGCTCTTCTCTGGCGGTGCATCAGTGGCCATGCCGCCATCCCGCAACAGGCGCTGCACGCCCTTAATTGTGTAACCCTGGGTGTAGAGAAGATCCGCGACACGGCGCAGCAGCCCCACATCCTCCGGCCGATAATACCGCCGTCCGCCGCCGCGCTTAAGCGGACGCACCTGCGGAAACTTCGTCTCCCAGAAGCGCAGAACATGCTGAGGAACATGCAGCTCGTCAGCAACCTCCGAGATGGTACGAAACGCATCGGCGGCTTTGCGGACCCGAGGACGCCCTGCCTCGTTATTCAGGCCGGGTGCAGAGCCGTCCTCCAACTCTGCGTTGTACTCTTCATCCACCATGCGATCCTTCGATTAGTCAGGCTTCGAGCCCGGCATGGCCGGTTCGGCATTCACCGCGTCCCGCAGCATTTGGCTGGGGCGGAAAACCAGCACCCGGCGCGGCAGAATGGGCACTTCCACTCCGGTTTTTGGATTACGGCCCACCCGGCGTCCCTTCTGCCTTACAGAAAATGTGCCAAACCCACTGATTTTAACGGATTTACCAACCTCAAGCGCCTCCGCGATGCGATTGAGGACATGCTCCAAAAGGTCAGCCGATTCATGCCGCGACAAGCCAACGCTAGCGTAAATCGCCTCAGTAAGCTGTGCACGGGTCAAAGTGTTCATTTTGCAAGATTAGCATGAGTTGCTTAAGGGTCAACAAGTTACTTGACCGATTCGCAATGAATTACGTGCGACTCGCTGGGGGTCGCTGATTCTAAAGAGTTTTGCTCTGTTGGGTTGTTTTAAAGGCGCAACAGTGCCGAGCCCCAGGTAAGCCCTCCGCCAAGCGCCTCCAGCAGCAGCAACTTGCCCGGCACAGCGCGACCATCCTGAACAGCCTCCGCCAGCGCCAGTGGAATGGAAGCGGCTGAGGTATTGGCGTGTTTTTGTACTGTTATAACAACACGCTCCGCCGGTAAGCCGAGTTTTTTGCCTACGCCATCGATGATGCGTTTGTTCGCCTGGTGCGGCACCAGCAAGTCGATCGCCGCCGCGGTAAGGTTGTTCTCCGCCAGCGCATCATTCACAGCACCGGCCAAAAGATTGACCGCATGACGGAACACTTCACGCCCGTGCATCACCAGATGGCCAGGGGTGCGGTTATCACCGCTTCCGCAATCCACATACAGAATGTCCCCCAACGCGCCATCCGCATAGAGATGGGTGGAGAGCAGGCCGGGGCCAGATTGCTCCACCTCGCGGGCTTCCAGCAGCACCGCCCCTGCCCCATCGCCAAACAACACGCAGGTCGCGCGATCTTCGAAATTCAGTAGGCGAGAAAATACCTCCGCGCCGATTACCAGCACATTTTTCACCTGCCCGGCCCGCAGCATCGCATCCGCCACGGAAAGCCCATAGACGAAGCCGGAACAGGCGGCGGAAAGGTCGAACCCAAAGGCGTTTTTTGCACCCAGGACGGCCTGAATACGCACAGCGGTGGCGGGAAACATCTGATCCGGCGTTGAGGTGGCGACGATGATGGCGCCCAGCGATTCTGGTGCCAGCCCGGCTTTTTCCAAAGCCTGTCGCCCGGCCTCTGCCCCCATGAACGCCGTGGTTTCGTGCGGCCCCGCGAAATGGCGCTGCTTGATGCCGGTGCGCTCCACAATCCATTCATCGGACGTGTCAACGCGTTTTGCCATATCCTCATTCGTGAGAATCTGCTCTGGCAGATAAGCGCCTGTGCCCGTTAACACCGCGCGATTTATAAGAGGTTGGTCAGCCATTACTATGTATCACCGGCTCATCGGAAAGAATGGCGCGGTCCATTGCCGCCAGCGCCTCGGCGATATGAATGTTGAAGTCATGCGCCACCATATCCAGCGCAACATCAACGGCATGGGCGAACCCAAGGGCATCCGTGCCGCCATGGGATTTGACGACAACCCCGTTAAGCCCCAGCAGCACGGCACCGTTATAGCGGCGGGGGTCGAGCGTTTCCTTCAGCCGCTTCAGCGCGCCACGAGCAAAGATATAGCCCATTTTAGCAAGCGGACCGGCGTTAAACACCCGGCGCAGCAGGTCTCCCACCAGTTTCAGGGCGCCCTCGCCTGTTTTTAGCGCCACATTGCCGGTGAAACCGTCCGTCACCACCACATCTACCGTACCGGCGGCTATGTCGTGGCCTTCGACGAACCCATAAAATTGCTCGCTGAATGGGCCATCCCGCAGCGTGGCGGCGGCGTTGCGCAATGTGTCATCGCCCTTGCCTTCCTCGGAACCGATGTTCAAGAGGCCGAAGCTAGGCGAAGGCAGCCCCAGCACAATCCGCGCGAAGATCATGCCCATCAGGGCAAATTCAACCAGGTTGCGCGCGTCGTAAACCACGTTAAGCCCGAGATCGAGCATCACCACATCGCCCTTGGCGGAGGGGGCGGTTGCGGCCATGGCCGGGCGGTCGATGCCCTTTAAGGATTTCAGCACGATTTTAGAGAGGGCCAGCAGCGCACCGGTGTTGCCGGCAGAAACCACGCCTTGCGCGTCTCCGGCCAGCACGGCATCGATCGCGCGGCGCATGGAGGAATCCCGCAGGCGCAACGCCACGGTTGGCTTCATGTCACCGGCGACAATTTCGGCGCAGTGACGCAACTCATACCGGCCAGAAAGATGCTTGGCAGCGGCGAGAAGCGGGGTGAGGCGTGCCTCATCCCCGAATATTATAAAAAACGCGCGTGGTTGGCGCTCAGCGGCAACATCGAGCCCCGCAATAATAGCGTCCGGCGCGTGGTCACCACCCATGGCATCCACCGCCAGTTTACTGCTCTGGCTCATTTTACCCCTGTTTTGGGCTTTATATCACCGCTTCCAACCATAACCTAAAGCGGGCTCAGACGCGGACGACGCCCTTGGCTTCCTTGCCTGCACCCACAACCTCACGGCCATCGTAATGGCCACAATGGGCGCATACATGGTGCGGGCGCTTCAGCTCGCCACAATTGGAGCACTCAGCGTGCGCCTCGGCGGAGAGCGCCTGGTGGCTACGGCGCATACCGGCGCGCGAAGGGGAGGTTTTTCGTTTAGGAACAGCCATGACACAACGCCTTACAGAATCAGTCTAAGTATTGGAAAGCGCCGCGTAGCAGAGCCGGGCGTGGCTCGCAAGTCATGGCTGCTAATTTCGCGGCTATGCCGCACCTGGTTTGCCAAGCCGGGCGGCGAGTGCCGCAAACGGGTTGGCACTGTGATCTGTGGCATTATCCGGCAGGGTGGCAGCGGGTTTGCGCGGGTAAGGGTCGAGCGTGAGGGCGAGCTGCTCGGACAGAGCCGCGCCAAGGTCCAGCATATCGTTCGCATAAGAAATTTCATCGGGCGAATCGAGAGAGTCCGGGGTTATGTCCTCCTCCACCGCGTCTTCCGCCGGGGCGTGGCGCAGCGCCGCCTCGGGCACGAAACGCAACGCGGCTGAATCCTGAATTGCGACTTCGAAAGGTTCGAGCGTGACCACGCATGTCTGGGTAACGGCCGCATCCATTGTTAATGCAGCGGCTATGATCCCTGAACGCTCGTGGTGGAGCGTAAAGCGGCCTTCCAGCCGCGCAATGGCCAGAAGGCCAAAGCGCGCCGCCAGCGCCGCGCGCTGCGCTGCATCCGCCCGCACGGTGAAAATCTGGCTGTTATCCTTGATTTGGGTGCCCCGGACCGGGTAGCTGAGTTCTTCCTGCATTTATGTAATATAGACCTTGCGCATTGACACGTAAGCCCCTGCCGTGAGACCCAACTGCGCGAGATATCGCCCGCAATGCGGTGGCTCTATAGTGTAAGGATTGAAGCGTGCGCCTGACCAAGCTGCCACAAAGCCTGCTGCTGACCGCCCTGCTCGGGGTTTCTGGCTGCGCCGTGTTCTCTGATGCACCGCATTACCGCGGCATTGCGGTGACGCAGAATGAGTTACAGCAGCTCACACCCGGCGTTTCGCAACAAGCCGACGTGCAGGCGCTGCTGGGTCCGCCGACCTTCGTTGAGCAATATGACCAGAATAACTGGGTTTATGTTTCGCAGATCACCAAAATGCGCATCGCCCGCACCGAAGGCGTGAAACACCAGGATGTTGTGGTCGTGACCTTTAATAACGACGGGTCTTTCGAATCCGCGACCCGGAAAAC
>JAGWIL010000101.1 GCA_028866335.1 Rhodospirillales bacterium | reverse complement strand
TGTCTTCGGAGGCGCCACGATCGAAATTCTGCGCGATTTCAATCTGCCGGTATTGATACATCATTAAACGCCAGATCCTTTGGGTGTTATAATCAACTCCGCCCGGCTATTAAAAGCGAATGAACGATTTACTGACCTCGATGATCGATCTGATGATCGTCGCCATTGCAGTCGCGCTCATCGCCCGCAAGCTGCGCCTGCCGTACACGGTGGGGCTTGTTGCCGCGGGCATTGGGCTGGCGTTCAGCCCTGTTCATACCGGCGTGGTGCTAACACGAAACATCATCTTCGAAGTAATTCTACCGCCTTTGTTGTTTGAAGCCGCTCTTAACATCCGCTGGAAAGATCTAAGGCAGGATGCTCTGCCCGTGCTCACCCTCGCCATTCCCGGCACCCTAATTTCAGCGATTTTTATCGCCGTGGCCAGCCATGTTCTTTTACAATGGCCATTGCAGCCAGCCGTTATGTTTGGTGTTCTCATTGCGGCGACAGACCCCGTCTCCGTTATCGCGATGTTCAAGGATAACGGTGTGCATGGCCGCCTGCGCCTGCTGGTGGAAAGTGAAAGTCTGCTGAACGATGGCGTGGCGGCGGTGCTGTTCGCGCTGGTTCTGGCCTGGGTGCAGGCATCTGGCCTGGGGCATCCTGGGCCGGGGCAGGTGGCCGGGCTGCTCGCCCTCACAATTGGCGGGGGCATTGCCGCCGGGGCTGTGTGCGCGGGCCTGGCGATGCTTCTGGTGCGCCGCACCACAGACCATCTGGTGGAAAGTGCCGTCACCACTGTGCTGGCTTATGGCTCGTTCATGCTGGCGGAGCGGTTCAACGGCTCCGGTGTGCTGGCCAGCGTTACCGCCGGGCTCCTCATGGGCAATATCGGCCTGGCCCCGGCTAAAACTTTGGGTGCTTTCATGTCCGATAAAGGCCGTGAATTTACCCTGGCCCTGTGGGATTTTCTGGCCTTCATCGCCAATTCCTTCGTCTTTCTGCTCATCGGCATCACCGTGGCGGGCATATCGTTTGGCGTGCTTGGGTATTCGGCTCTGGCGGTGGTCATTCTGGTGGTGTTGGCCGGGCGGGCACTCACCATTTACCCGCTTTGCAGCCTATTTCAGCGCACGGAAAAATCCGTGCCGCTGCGCTTTCAGCATGTGCTCTGGTGGGGCGGCTTGCGTGGGGCGCTGGCGTTGGCCTTGGCGCTTTCGCTGCCACAGGGCTTACAAATGCGCAACCAGGTGCTCATCGCCACATTCGGCGTCGTGGTGTTTTCGGTGGTGGCGCAGGGGCTCACCATGCCGGCATTGCTGAAGGTGCTAAAAATCAAACCCTGAAATCAGTCCAGGGTTTGCGCCAGCAACACCGCGTTTAGGGCCAGAATGATCCCAGCACCGCCTATGGCCGTTCCGCTCATCAGCCGGGTATTGGCAAACCGCCCCATAATGTCGCGTCGGCGGGTAAAAATCACCAATGCGACCATCGGCACTGGCAGCGCGAAGGAAAGCACAACCTGGCTTACCACCAGCGCCTTGGTGGGGTTCACCCCCATGGCCACCACCACGAAGGCGGGCACCATGGTTGCCACCCTGCGCACCCAGATGGGAATTTTAAACCCCGCAAAGCCCTGCATAATCGCCTGGCCTGCCATGGTACCAACGGTGGAGGATGAAATACCGGAAGCCATTAACGACACCAGAAACACACCCGCCGCCGCCGGTCCCAGAAGTGGCGAAAGCGTGTGGTAGGCGGTGGTGATATCCGCAACCTCACGATGCCCGGCATGGAATGCACCAGCCGCCGTCATCACCATCGCCATATTCACCAGCCCGGCCACGCTGAGTGCTGCCACAACTTCGCGGTTGGAAAAGCGCAGTAGCATCTTGCGTTCTTCGTCATTCCGAGGCTTCACCCGGTGTTGGGTAAGGCTGGAATGCAGGTAAAGCGCGTGCGGCATCACCGTGGCGCCAATAATGCCAACCGCGATCGTCAGCGCCTGGCTATCCGGCAGCCGGGGCAACACCGAACCCGTGGCCGCAGCAGCCCAGTTCACCGGGGCGAAGAACAACTCCGCCACGTAGCAAACCGCGATAGCCAGAACGAGCAAACCAATCATCAGCTCCATCGGCCTGAAGCCACGCCCGCCTAGTAGTAGCATGGCGTAAGTGATAAACCCGGTCACCATCATGCCCGCCGTTAACGGCAAATGGCATAGCAGTGAAAGCCCGATGGCCCCGCCCAAAAATTCCGCGAGATCAGTCGCCATAGCGGCTACCTCGCTCACGGCCCACATGCTGTAAACCAGGGGGCGGGGCAGGTGGGTGCGGCATAATTCCGCCAGGTTGCGGCCGGTTATCAGGCCCAGCTTGGCAGAAAGCGCCTGGAACAGCATGGCGATGAGGTTGGCCAGCACCACCACCCATAAAAGCTGGTAGTTATACCGTGCCCCGGCCTGGATATTGGTCGCGAAATTGCCAGGGTCCATATACGCAATCGAGGCAATGACCGCAGGCCCCGCAAACAGCAAAGGCGTGCCGAGCCCGCGGCTGCGCCCGGCTAGAACGGCACGAATTTCCACCTCTGTCCGGCTGCTTAATCCGGTCTGCGTCTCGGCATCCATTTTCAGCGGGCACTCCACGTAAGCTAAATGTAGCCAAGGCTACATTTATTTCAAGCGTCGTGATCCCGCTATGGTTCAAACCATCTGCAAATGGCCGGTTTCAACGTTGAAATGCAGCCCGGCCAGGGTCAGCCTGCCATCCAGCACCCGCTCCTTTATCCAGGGAAACGTGAGCAGATTGGCGAGCGAGACGCGAACCGTTTCATGCTCGCAGGCCGCACATTGTGCCTCGAAATCAGCATTCGCGGTCTCGGGCGCGTCGCAAACCCGCTGCCGGGCAGCCTTGGCGATCTTCATCCAGGAATCCACGAAGTCCCGCCCGCCCTCAGGCCCCTCCATCAGCGCCCGCACGCCGCCGCAGCGGCTATGGCCCAGCACCACGATGCTGCGCACATGCAAAGCGTTCACCGCGAATTCCACCGCGGCCGAGGTGCCGTGCTGCTTGCCGTCCGGCGCGTAAGGCGGCACCAGCGCGCTTACGTTGCGCACCACGAAAATCTCGCCGGGCGCGCAATCGAAAATCATCTCCGGCGCCACGCGCGAATCAGCACAGGCGATCACCAATGCCGCCGGGGCCTGCCCGTCGCGCGCCAGGGTGGTGTAACGGTCCTTATGCTCCTGCCAATAGCCGCTGCGGAACCGCTCATAACCTTCGAGCAGTGTTTTCATAGCCCCTCCTTCTTCGCCTTGGCCCATAAATCTTCCATCTCATCCAGCGTTGAGTCACGCGGGGTTTTACCGTTGGCGGCAAGCAATGCCTCCACCCGGCCAAACCGGCGGATGAATTTCGCGTTTGCCCCTTCCAGGCAGGTCTCCGCGTCCTGCCCCAGCTTGCGGGCAAGATTTACCAGCACGAACAGCAAATCGCCCAGCTCATCGGCAACACGCTCTGGCTTCACCTCACCCAGCTCAGCCTTCAATTCGGCCACTTCCTCATCCAGCTTGTCCAGCACCGCCGCGGCATTTGGCCAGTCGAACTTCACCCGCGCCGCCCGGCTGGTGAGCTTCTGAGCGCGCTTTAACGCGGGCAACGCTTCGGCCACGCCATCCAGCGCGCCATGCTGGGCCTGGGCAGCACGCTCGGCGGCTTTCTGCGCCTCCCATGCGGCGGTTTGCGCGGCGGCGCTGCGCGCGGCCTCTTCCCCGAACACATGCGGGTGGCGGCGGATCATCTTGTCCTTAATCGTCTCCGCCACATCGTCGAACCTAAACCAGCCGCGCTCCTCGGCCATGCGGGCGTGGTAGACAACCTGAAACAGCAAATCCCCCAGCTCATCCTTCAGCACCAGAGGGTCGGCGCTGGCAATCGCCGCGCGCACTTCATAGGCTTCCTCAATGGTATAGGGTGCAATGCTGGCGAAATCCTGCTCTTTGTCCCACGGGCAGCCGGTCTCGGGGTCACGCAGCGCGGCCATGACATTGATGAGACCCTGAATCGGTGGTTCATTCGGCATGACGGGTTTTTAGTTACCAGGAGTGAAAATGGCCAGCGCGCATGAATTTTCGTTCAAAACCTTGTCCGGCGAGGCGTATCCGCTCAACGCCCTGGCCGGGCACCCCGTGCTGGTGGTCAACACTGCCAGCAAATGCGGCTTCACCCCGCAATATGCCGGTTTGCAGAAATTGTGGGAGGCTTACGGCCCGCGCGGCCTTATCATCGTGGGTGTGCCGTGCAACGATTTCGGCGGGCAGGAGCCGGGCAATGCCGAGGAGATCGGCCAGTTCTGCCAGATAAACTACGGCGTAAGCTTCCCCATCATGGCCAAGGAACACGCCGTTGGGGATGCCGCGCACCCGTTTTTCCGCTGGGTGGTGGCGGAAAAAGGCTTCCTTGCCCGCCCGCGCTGGAATTTTTATAAATACCTCATCGGCAAGGATGGCACGCTGCGGGATTTCTTTATCTCCGCCACCAAGCCCGAATCCGGGCGGGTCGCGAAGGCGATTGAACGCGAACTCTAAACAAGCCGGAACGCGGCTTCGATCATCCGCCGGGCTTCCTCCCAAAGCGCGTAGTGCTCAAACTCATCGGCCTTCGCCCACGCCACTTCCCGCACGTCATCCCCCGCTACAGCCTCACCACCTATATAACGCCCCGCGAAATCCAGAATCGTGTAGTGAAACTCGATTTTTCCGTCCGCGTCGCGGTGGATGGAATCAGCGTGCCCCACCAGCACCAGCTTGCCGCATTCAAGCCCCGTTTCCTCCCGTAATTCCCGCCTTGCGGTCTCCTCCGCCGTCTCGCCCAGCTCCTGCTTGCCGCCAGGCAGCGACCATGACCCAACACCCGGCGGCTTGCCCCGGCGGATGAGCAGCACCTCGTCATCTTTTAAAAGCACAATGCCAATGCCGACTTTCGGCGCAGTGGGGTAGGAAAACATGATCGCTTTATCCTGCATTCACGGTTGAAATTGCCTCGCGCTGGTCGAACAGATTGAGCAAAACCCTTAACGCTTTCCCGCGCTCGCTCGCCAGCCTGGGGTCGCGCTCTAAGGTCATCACCGCATCCTGCCGCGCCATCACCAGCAATTCCTCGTCCTTTTCCGCATCCGCCAGCCGGTAACCGGGCAGGCCGGATTGCTTGGTGCCGAGATATTCGCCAGCACCCCGCAGGCGGAAATCTTCGTCAGAGATTAAAAACCCGTCTTCGGTATCGCGCAGAATCGAAAGTCGTTTGCGCGCCGTCTGGCCCAATTTGTCGTCATGCAGCAGCAGGCAGAAGCTTTTCGCGGCACAGCGCCCCACGCGCCCGCGCAGTTGGTGCAATTGCGCCAGCCCAAACCGTTCGGCGTGTTCAATCACCATCACATTCGCTTCCGGCACGTCCACGCCCACCTCAATCACAGTGGTTGCGACGAGAATTTTCTTGGTTCCCGCTGCAAATTCCCGCAAAGCCGCATCCCGCGCGGCGTTTTCCATCTGCCCATGCGCCATCGCCACCGCCGTGCCAAATTTGCGCTGCAATTCGGCAAAGCGTATCTCCGTGGCGGTAATGTCCAATGTTTCTGATTCCGAAACCAGCGGGCAAACCCAATAAACTCTGCCCCCCGCTACAATCGCCCGGGCAATCGCCTCTTCGACTTTCGGCAGATCGGAAACGCGATGCATCGTCGTGGTAATCGCTTGGCGGCCCCTTGGTTTTTCAGTAATGCGGGAGACATCCATTTCCGCCCAATGGGTCAGCAACAGCGTGCGTGGAATGGGCGTTGCGGTCATCACCAGCAAATCCACCATCTCGCCCTTGGCTCCCAGCGCCAGGCGCTGGTCCACACCGAATTTATGCTGCTCGTCGATCACCGCGAAACCCAGATCGTGAAACGTCACGTCTTTCTGAAAAATCGCGTGTGTGCCGATGAGAATTGGAATCGACCCGTCTTTTACGCCTTCCAGAATTTGCCGCCGCGCGGTTCCTTTCACGCTGCCTGTCAGCAGCGCCACCGGCACGGGAGAAAGCCGTTTGAAGGTAGCGAAATGCTGCTGCGCCAGAATCTCCGTCGGCGCCATAATGGCCGCCTGCGCGCCAGCCTCCACCGCGCGTAAACAGGCCAGCAGCGCCACCAGCGTTTTGCCGGAGCCGACATCG
>JAGWIL010000100.1 GCA_028866335.1 Rhodospirillales bacterium | reverse complement strand
CTTGACATTCGGCGCTGCAAAGTGTGGAAGGCGCTTTCCATGCTGGTACGGAATAGGGGCGTAGCTCAATTGGCTAGAGCGCCGGTCTCCAAAACCGGAGGTTGAGAGTTCGAGACCCTCCGCCCCTGCCATCCCTTTCCAGCATCACGGTTTTTTGGAGTTTGGACTGTCTTGGCGTTCAACGTGTTGAAATTCGCGCGCGAGGTTCGTACCGAGGCGTCCCGCGTCACCTGGCCTACAGCTAAGGAAACGGTGCAGCTCACCGGCCTTGTGCTCGCCATGGTTGTCGCCGCTGCTCTGTTTTTCCTGGCGGTGGATGGACTTATCGGCGCCGCCATGCGCGCCATCTTCGGTGCCGGGGGTTAAGGAAATTTCAATGGCCAAACGCTGGTATGTTCTGCACGTTTATTCCGGTTTCGAGAAAAAAATCGCCCAGCAGGTAAAAGAGCAGGCGGAGCTGAAGGGTCTCGCCGATCATATCGGCGATATCGTGGTGCCGACCGAAGAGGTGATGGAGGTGCGCCGCGCCCAGAAGGTGAATACCGAGCGGAAGTTCTTCCCCGGCTATATCCTGCTGAATATGGATATGACGGATGACACCTGGCATCTGGTGAAGGATATCCCCCGCGTCACCGGGTTTTTGGGCAGCCGCAACAAGCCCAGCCCCATCACCAATGCCGAGGCTGAGCGCATCATGAAGCAGCAGCAGGAGGGTACGGAAACCCGCCGCCCGGCTGTTATCTTCGAGATCGGCGAGCAGGTCCGCGTGGCGGATGGCCCGTTCACCAGCTTCAACGGCGTGGTGGAGGAAGTGGACGAAGACAAGGGCCGCGTGAAGGTCTCCGTCTCCATCTTCGGCCGCTCCAC
Source organism: Rhodospirillales bacterium (assembly GCA_028866335.1). Next base: position 5,345 of record JAGWIL010000100.1, on the reverse strand, counting down.
CCCGGTGGACCTCGAATACGCGCAGGTGGAGAAACTCTAACAGGGTTGCAATTCGTCAAAGCCCCCTTATCTCAGCTCCGGCATTTTCGTGAGATTTTTGCGTGTCGGATAATCAAGCATCACCTCATCGGCGCCGCCTTCTGGTTGGCGCCGGTATTGTTATCGCCGTGCTCGCCCTGGGTATCTGGCTCATTAATTACCTGCTCGTGGGGCAGTATTTCGTCAGCACGGACGATTCCTACCTCGCCGCTGATTCAAGCCTGACCGCCGCCAAGGTTTCCGGCTATGTCACCGCCGTGGCGGTGAATGAGAACCAACCGGTTGTGCAAGGGCAACTTCTGGCCCGGATCGACCCGCGCGATTACCAAAATGCGGTTAATGAGGCCCAGGCCGGGCTCTCCAGCGCCACGGCAGAAATCGCCAACGACCAGGCGCTGCTTGCCCTGCAACCCTCCAAAATCGCCGCCGCCGCCGCCGCTGTGCAGGCCGACGAGGCCAGGCTGAGCTTTGCCGCGCAGAACCAGCGCCGTTATGCCAGCCTTTCCGCCAAGGGTGCGGGCACAGTGCAAAACACCGAGCAAGCCAACACCGACCTTCTAACCGCCCAAGCCGGGCTGGCGGCGGACCGAGCCAATTTTCACGCGGCACAGCGCCAGATGGATGTGCTGAAGGCCGGGTTGCAGGGCGCGAAAGCGGCCGCCATCCGCGCGCAGGCGCAGCTTGCCCAGGCGCAGCTCAACCTTGCCCACACCGCCATCCGCGCGCCCTTTGCCGGCATTGTGGGCAACAAAACCGTCGCGGTGGGCGATTACCTGCAACCTGGCACGCAGATCATGGCTATCGTGCCGCTCTCTCAGGTTTATGTGCTGGCCAATTACAAGGAAACCCAGATCACCCATATCCACCCCGGCCAGAGCGTGAACATCACTGTTGATGGCTTCCCTGGCTTGAAGGTGCGTGGCCATGTGGACAGCATCTACCCCTCTTCCGGACAGGAGTTTGCGCTGCTGCCACCGGATAACGCCACCGGCAACTTCACCAAAATCGTCCAACGCGTACCGGTGAAAATTCTGATCGACCTGACCAAAGCGCAAATTGGCAAGCTTCGCCCCGGCATGTCCGTGGAAACGGATATCGATACGCGTCACGGCAAATGAGCGACACGGCCGCGGAAGCCATTCCGCTTAAAAACAAGGTTGCTGTCGCGGGGGCGCTGCTTGGCGCCTTCATGGCGGTGCTGAACATCCAGGTGGTCAACACCTCCCTGCCGGATATTCAGGGCGGCATCGGCACCGGGCTGGATAATGGCGGCTGGATCTCCACCGCCTATCTCATCGGCGAGATCATCGTCATCCCGCTTTCCGGCTGGCTGATGGGCGTGTTCTCGCTCCGGCGCTATCTTATCAGCAACACCGTGCTGTTCCTGATCTTTTCCGCCGCCTGCGGGTTGGCTTCCAATTTCCCGGAAATGGTGGTGCTGCGCGCCATCCAGGGCTTTTCCGGTGGCGTGCTCATCCCCCTGGCACTGGTCTGCGTGATATTGCTGCTGCCACCGCGCGCGCGGCCCGTGGGCTTCTCGATGTTCGCGCTCACCGCCACCTTCGCGCCTGCCATCGGCCCTACCATCGGCGGCTGGATCACCGATGCCTATGGTTGGCGCTATATCTTCTTCCTCAACCTCATTCCCGGCGCCATCATGCTGCCTGCCCTGCTCTGGGGCTTAAAGCCTGAGCCAATGCATCTGGACCGGTTCTGGCATGGAGACTGGCTGGGCGTATTCACCATGGCGCTTGGGCTTAGCACGTTGCAAACCGTGCTGGAGGAAGGCAACAAGGATGACTGGTTCGGCTCGGCCTTCATCACCCGGCTGACCATTATCTCCGTGGTTTCCATGGGCTTGTTCTTTTTTCAGGAACTCCGGCCGGGCAACAAGGCCCCGCTGGTTAACCTACGCCTGTTCGGGCGTTGGAATTTCGGCTTCAGCTCAGTCTCCAACTTCATGCTGGGCTTCGTGCTGTACTCCGCCGTCTATCTCATCCCAATTTATCTGGCGGAAGCCCATGGCTACAGCGCCCGGCAATCCGGCTTGGTCATGGCCTGGATCGGCCTGCCCCAGCTTCTCATCATCCCGTTCATGCCCTGGCTGATGCAGCGGATCGACCCGCGCCGTCTGCTCTCACTTGGCTTCCTGTTGTTCTTTATCAGCCTGATGATGAACCTCAGCCTAGGCCCTAACGATAGCGGGCCGCAACTGCTCATCCCCAACCTTATCCGCGCCGTTGGCCAGGCATTAGTGTTCCCGCCCATCACCATGATAGCAACGGCGGGCATCGCGCCTCAGGATGCGGGCTCAGCCTCCGCCTTGTTCAACATGCTGCGGAATCTGGGCGGGGCGGTTGGCATCGCCACAGTGGAAACCTTCGTTACCAACCGCGAGAAATTTCATTCTTTTATCATCAACCAGAATGTTAGCCTGCTGAACCCGGCGACACGCGAAAGGATTGCTGCAATGCAGCAGTATTTTCAAACACACGGGCTAACCAATGCAGACAGCGCCCGCCAGCAGGCAATTATTCTTCTTGGAAAAACCTTAAGGCAGCAGGCCAATTATTTCGCCTATGGCGATGCGTTTGGGTTGCTGGCCATGGGCATGTTGGTTGCCCTCCTTGCCTCACTCTGCATCCGCCGCTTGGCCGGCAAAGCCGCTCCCGGCGGGCATTAGCGCCGCCTACCCTCAGCTCCGGTTAAGCCCTGCGCACCCGCACATGCCCCTTTGCATCCGGCTTTTTTTGGCGCTAGGCTTTTAAAAAAGCAGGAGGTTCCAATGGCACGGGTAGCACTGGTTACAGGCGGAACGCGCGGCATCGGTGCCGCTATAAGCATCGCGCTACAAAAAGCCGGGCGTCTCGTTATCGCCAGCTACGCGGGCAACACAGAGGCCGCTCAGGCGTTCCAACTTGATACCGGGATCGAAACGGTAAAATTCGATGCGGGAAATTTTGAAGAATGCACCACCGCGGTAAACGACATCGCCGCCCGCCATGGCGCCGTTGAAATCCTGGTCAATAACGCCGGCATCACCCGTGACGCGGTACTGGGTAAAATGACCCGCGACATGTGGGATGCGGTGATCGACACAAACCTTGGCTCCTGCTTTAACCTTTGCAAAGCCACCTTTGATGGCATGAAGGGTAAAAAATTCGGCCGCATCGTGAATATCGGTTCCATCAACGGCCAGGCCGGACAATATGGGCAAGTGAATTATGCTGCTGCCAAATCCGGCATTCACGGCTTCACCAAGGCGCTTGCACAGGAAGGGGCGCGTAACGGCATTACCGTGAACGCCATTGCACCCGGTTATGTGGACACCGACATGGTGCGCGCCGTGCCGCCAGATGTGCTAGAGAAAATCGTCGCCCGCATTCCGCGCGGGCGGCTGGGCAAGGCAGAGGACATCGCACGCGGTGTGGTGTTTCTTACCGGCGATGAGGCTGATTTCATCACCGGATCAACGCTTTCCATCAATGGCGGTCAGCACATGTATTAAACCCAACTCTTTAGCTTTGATGCTCAAATCTCCGCGAAACGCAGCCAAAATTTGAGCATCAAAAGCTTGTCGAGATTTTCATTAACAAAAGCACATCATCGTCAGTCTCGCCCCATTTGTGAAGGCGGCTCGGAAGTTTGATACCCCAGCAAACTCTGCTCAATCTGGCGAAGGCGCAGCTCAACATCCGCTTTGCTTTCTCCAGTGTCAGGCACAATCTTCCCAGATACCAGGAGCTTATACTCCAATAGCAACGCCTCCTTTTTGGAACTGGATCGGATTGCACTCACCATTATACCCAAACCGTAACACTTTTAACGTGCAATCAGCAATTGTTTATTGCTCATATGTTACCTCCGCAAATCGAATCTTAAAGCCAGCAGCATTAGGTTTACGTTCATTCCGAACTCAGCGCGGCTTCATTACTCTCAAATAAGGTTATTTTTGATACGTTTATGGCCGCATATTGTTCAGGAAGCCGTATCCACCAGCACAATTTCGCTATCTTGCAGGGCACGAATCGTCAGCGTCTCAACATCTTTAATCGCAACGCCATCGCGCGCCGCCACCTTCACGCCATCAATCTCCACTTCGCCCGCCGCCGGCACAAGGTAAGCCAGGCGCTCCCGGCCCAACGTATAGGTCGCGGCCTCGCCAGCCTTCAGCGTGGCACCAAGCACCCTTGCCGGGGCGCGTAAGGGTAGCGCGCCATCCTCCTCATAACCCGAGGCCAACGGCACGAATTGCCCGGCGCGCGCACCCTTGGGAAATGGCCTAGCCCCCCAGCGCGGTGCCTCGCCTTCCCGTTCCGGGGCGATCCATATCTGAAATATCTGCGTCTCGCCGGGTTCCAGATTATATTCGCTATGGCGAATACCCGTCCCGGCGGACATAATCTGCACATCCCCAGCCTCGGTACGGCCCTTATTGCCTAAATTGTCCTCATGCGTAATCGCACCTTTGCGGACATAGGTGATAATCTCCATGTCCCGGTGAGAATGCGGAGGAAAGCCAGTGCCAGGTGCAATGGTATCATCGTTCCAAACCAGCAACGGCCCCCAGCCCAGGCGGGCAGGGTTGTGGTAACTGGCGAAGGAAAAATGGTGCCTGGCCTTCAACCAGCCATGGTCCGCACCGCCCAGTTCAGCAAATGGCCTCAGTTCAATCATCGGCGTATCTCCTCGACAAAAATCTTGTTCGCCGCTTAAGATAAACACCCCATATGAGATTAAAATAGAAACAATAGAAACACATCATTTCTATTTTATTGTAATGCCAGTATCACCCCACCGGCAGCACTCACCGCCACCACCAGCAACGGCGGCGCTTTCCAAACCGTCAGCAGCATAAAGCCAAACAACGCGATGCCGAAATCCCCCGACGTTTTCACCGCACTCGTCCAAACCGGATTGTAGAGTGCGGCCCCCAGCAACCCCACCACGGCGGCGTTCACGCCGCGCATCGCCGCCTGCGTCCAAAGGCGGTCGCGCAAACCATGCCAAAATGGCAGTGCGCCGATAAGAACGAGCAAACCAGGCAAAAATATTCCCGCCAGCCCCAGCGCCGCCCCCATCACACCATGCGGGGCCGGGCGCGCCACCGCACCAAGATATGCCGCGAAGGTAAAAAGCGGGCCTGGCAAAGCCTGAGCCAGTCCGTACCCGGCGAGAAAGCTGTTATTGCTCACCCAGCCAGGGGTAACAAACGCGCCGCGCAGCAATGGCAGCACCACATGGCCGCCGCCGAATACCAACGCGCCAGAGCGGTAAAACGCATCAAACAGAGCAAGAGCGGCGCT
>JAGWIL010000099.1 GCA_028866335.1 Rhodospirillales bacterium | reverse complement strand
CCCGGCGGTGGCACCAGTGACCAGAATCGTTTTCATGTTCCTGTCTCCTTGTTCAGCGGCCTACCAGGCAAAGCCGGGAAGAATGGCAATTGGATTCAGCCCGGATGCAGCGGCTTCCGCCGGGGCTGCTTCCGGGTGCAAAGCGTGAATGCCGGAGAGCACCCAGCAACTATCGATGTTCGCAGCCTTGGCTCCGGCGATATCGGTGCGCAACGAATCCCCCACCGCCAGGGTCCGGGCCGGGCTGGTGCCGAGCAAGGCGAGGGTGGGGGTGTAGATCGCCGCATCCGGCTTGCCGCGCTGGATAACGCGCCCGCCATCACCCGCGTAAAGCTGTGCGAGATACCCGGCGCAGATAATGCGTTCGCCGCCCTTCAACACTTCCAAATCGGGGTTGGCGCAGACCATTGGCAGCTGGGCCTTCAGGCAGGCATCCAGCACCGGACGGTAAAGTGCCGGCTCGTGGGGACCGAGGTCATCATCCGGCCCGGTGTTCAACACAAAATCCGCCTCTGCGGGGTCGGCGGCCTGCTCGTAATCCAGGCTGTCGAATACATCCCGGTCGCGCGGCGGCCCAAGATGGTAGAGTCGCCGGCCGAGTGTGGCGAATTCTTCGGTTCTGTCGCGCAGGCCAAGATAAACCGCCTCACCGCTGGACATAACACCGTCATGCAGGTCTGGCGTCACGCCCATGCTGGCGAGGAATTGGATAATGCCGGAAGGGCGGCGCGGGGCGTTGGAGAGAAACACCACCCGCTTGCCCACCGCCTTCAGGCGCGCCAGGCACTCCAGCACGCCGGGAAAAGGGCTGTGGCCGTCATGCACCACGCCCCAGAGATCGACGATGAAGCCGTCATACTTTTCCGCCAGCGCGCCAAAACCGCTCATAGCCCGGCACCCACCGCCTCTGAGACAGAAGCAAAGCCACGTTCTTTTAAAAGTGCCGCCAGCCGGGTCTTCAGTTTCGGCAGCATCGCCGGGCCTTGATAGGCAAAGCCGGAATAGACCTGCACCAGAGACGCCCCGGCCAGGATTTTCGCCAGCGCGTCCTCCGCCGTGAATACCCCACCCGCGCCGATGAACGCCAGGCGTTTGCCCGCAAGTTTATAGGCCCGCGCCAGCATGGCGGTGGAGGGCGCGAAGAGTGGCGCGCCGGAAAGCCCGCCAGTTTCGCGCTTCAGCGGGCTTTTCAGCGTATCCGGCCGGGCGATGGTGGTGTTGGAGATAATTAACCCGGCGACATTATGCTGAACGGCGACTGAGATCACCGCCTCCAACCCATCCTCTGACAAATCCGGTGCGATTTTCACATAAACCGGCTTCGGCGCGGCGATGCGCGAAAGAATGCCGGCGAGCCGCTCCTCAGATTGCAAATCCCGCAGGCCCGGCGTGTTGGGGGATGAAATGTTGATGGTGATATAATCCGCGAACGGTGCCACGGCCTGCACCAAGGCGGGGTAATCGCGCTCCGGGTCGGCGCCTTCCTTGTTGATGCCGACATTCGCCCCCAGCACCAGCGCCCTGCGATCCGCCTGTTTCAAATTGGCGATGTAGGCGTCCAGCCCCGCATTATTAAAGCCCATGCGGTTGATCACCGCGCGGTCCTCGGTGAGGCGGAACAAACGCGGCAATGGGTTGCCTGCTTGCGAGCGGGGGGTAACGGTGCCGGTTTCCACGAAGCCGAACCCAAGCCGCCCCAGTGCCGTCACGGCATAGGCGTTCTTGTCGAACCCGGCAGCGAGGCCGATGGGGTTGGTCAGCGCCCGCCCGAAGGCAGCCGTGGCCAGGATGGGATCATCTGGCGTGGTATCGCGCCCCACCAGCCCAAGGCGAAGTGCCTTCAGGGAGAGATTATGGGCACGTTCCGGGTCCAGCTGCCGGAGGGCTGGCATAAGGAAAGGCGGTGCAAAAATCATTTCACGTAGACGAGCAGCACCTGATCCAGCCCGGCTGTTTTACCGCCAGCGGACACACGCGCGGCGGGCACGCCATCAGCGATGATGGCGTTTGCGATCGCCGTTGCCTGCGGGGCAAGTGTGGCCAGGGTTTTAGCGTCATTATCCGGCGCTCCGGTGGCCGGGGTTTCGGCCATCACCTGAAAGGTGGCATCCGGCTTGATGGCAAGGGCCTGGGCCACGGCAGATTTCAGCGGGCCCTGGAAATCCTGCGTATCTGGCAGAATGGAGACCAGCGGGATGCGGTTCTGGAAAGCGTCAGCTGCGGAAATGGTCTGCGTATCCGGCCCGGCGGGGGTGGGGGAAATGCTCTGCTGGCCCGGCGGAGCGCAGGAGGCCAGAGCAAGGGCGGAAAGCAGCAGAAAGGGAGCAGAGCGCATAAACAACATGTAGTCATATGCCGCTTGCACGGCAACAAGGCGGCCTTCTGAAGCAAAACGCCAGCAGCGCGGCGCTTAAAGGCTTGGATTCCAGTGCGATGTGGTGTTGTACAACGATAAACCGGAATAGGCCCGGACATTTACCATTTGGTGCGAAGGGAATGAGGCAGCGTGATTATCAGTGAGTCGCGGCGGTTTGTGTTCATCCATAACCCGAAAGCTGGTGGCACCACGGCTCGCTCCGCGTTGATGAAGTTTGACACGACCGACCATTTCTTCTGGTTTTTCCATGAGGTGAACGGGAAGCAGATCGACAAGGCGCATATGCCGATGCATGTGTTCCGCCAGGCCTTCCCGGCATATTTCGCACTGCTGCGAGAGAGCTTCACCTTCATGCTGGTGCGCGACCCTTATACCCGCGCCGTCTCGGCTTTTAACGAAACCAACCCTGATTTGCTTCAGGCCGTACACACAGCGGCGGATGGCGCGGCGGCCCGGGCGATTTACCTTGAGAAAGTGAATGGATTCATCGGCTCGATTACGAGCGGCAATATTTCCGGCTGGCAGTTTCCCTACCGCCATGCCGTGCGCCAGCGCGATATGGCTTATCTGGGGCCGAAATGCCTGGTGGATTGTATCGTGAAGCTGGAAAACATCGAACAGACCAGCCGCAAGCTTGAAGTGTTCGACCCGGAGCTGCGCCGGATTATGCTGGCCACGCCGAAGGAGAATGTGAAGTCAGGCAGTTTGCCTGTGCGCGAGGTGCTGAACCCGGCCTCGGTGAAAAAGATCAACGAGGTTTACCGGGACGATTTCTACCTGTTCGACTACGAGATGTGGTGAGGCAACCCTTTTATACCAGCCGGGATTGTTTCACCGCCGCGGCGATGAAACCCTCGAATAACGGGTGAGGCTCGAAAGGTTTGGATTTCAGCTCCGGATGGTACTGCACGCCGATAAACCAGGGGTGATCCGGGTATTCGACGATTTCCGGCAGAATGCCATCCGGTGAGAGGCCGGAGAAGCGCAGCCCTTTTTCCTCAAGCTGCTCACGATAGCGGATATTCACCTCATAGCGGTGGCGGTGGCGCTCCTCGATATGGGTGGCACCGTGATACATCTCGCGCACCAGCGAGCCCTGGCTGAGCGTGGCCGGGAAAGCGCCTAAGCGCATGGTGCCGCCTAAATCGCCGTCCGCCCGGCGGCGCTCAATCTCGTTCTCGCGCGCCCATTCGGTCATCAACCCCACAATCGGGGTCTCACAGGGGCCGAATTCGGTGGAGGATGCCGTGGGCATTCCCGCCAGGTTGCGGGCGCATTCAATCACCGCCATCTGCATCCCGAAACAGATGCCCAGGAACGGGACGTTATGCTCGCGTGCAAAACGCACGGCTTCGATTTTGCCCTGCGCGCCACGTTCGCCAAAGCCGCCGGGCACCAGAATGCCGTGCACGCCTTCGAGTTGTTCAACCGCATCCGGCTGCTCGAAAATCTCGGAATCCATCCAGTCCAGCTTGACCTTCACCTTGTTGGCGATGCCGCCATGGGCCAGCGCCTCGGCCAGGGATTTATAGCTGTCCAGCAGATTGGTGTATTTGCCGACCACGGCAATCCGCACTTCGCCTTCGGGGAAGCGCACGGTGTTGACGATGCTTTCCCAGCGGCTGAGGTCGGGTTCAGCCTCAAACGGCAGGCCGAAATGGCGCAGCACTTCGCGGTCCATCCCTGCCTCGTGGTAAGAGATGGGCACGGTGTAGATGGTGTCTACATCCAGTGCGGGCACCACGGCCTCAGTGCGGACATTGCAGAAGCTGGCGATCTTGCGGCGCTCATTTTCAGGAATCGGCCGGTCGCAGCGGCAAATGAGCATGTTCGGCTGAATGCCGACATTCTGCAGCTCTTTCACAGAATGTTGCGTCGGTTTGGTTTTCAGCTCCCCGGCGGAGGGGATGTAGGGCACCAGCGTAAGATGCAAATACATGGCATTGCTGGAGGTCAGCTCGTTACCGAGCTGGCGGATGGCTTCCAGGAACGGCAGCGACTCGATGTCGCCCACCGTGCCGCCGATCTCAACCAGCACGAAATCCAGCCCGGCTGTCGCGTTCAGCACGGTTTCCTTAATGGCGTCCGTAATGTGCGGAATCACTTGCACGGTAGCGCCCAGATAATCGCCCCGGCGTTCCTTGGCGATCACGCCGGAATAAATTTTGCCGGTGGTGGCGTTGTCCGCCTTGTTGGCGTGCACACCGGTGAAACGCTCATAATGGCCGAGATCGAGGTCGGTCTCCGCGCCATCATCGGTCACGAACACCTCGCCATGCTGGTAGGGGCTCATCGTGCCGGGATCGACATTGAGATAGGGGTCCAGCTTGCGCAGCCGAACCGAATAACCCCTGGCTTGCAGCAGGGAACCGAGGGCCGCCGAGGCGATACCCTTACCGAGTGACGAAACCACGCCGCCGGTGATGAAAACAAACCGCGTCATGGAATCCAATCTTACATGAGTCTGGCGATGCAGGAGAAGAGCTAAGCGCGGAATTAAGGGGTTTTATTTGGCGCCGGTGCGGGGGGTGCTGGCTGTGCGTCCACCGGGGTTTGCGGCAGGGAGGATGGCAGGGGTGGCACAGGCGGTGCCGTTGGCGCCGGGGCAGCGGGTGAAGCAGGTGCCGGGCCATTGAATATGGCCGTGTTGGTGTCCGCCGCACTGCCTTTGTAAAGCAGCGCCAAGGCCAGGGAGAGCACGAAGAACGCGGTGCCCAGAATGGCGGTGGTGCGGGTAAGCAGGTTCGCCGTGCCGCGCCCGGTCATGAAGCTGCCCATGCCCTGGCCGCCGCCAAGGCCCAGGCCGCCGCCCTCGCTGCGTTGGATCAGCACCACGCCGATCAGCGCGATGGTGACAAACACATGCAGTACGAGAAGAACCTTGATCATCAATAAACCCGCTTAAACAGTCAGGCGCGCTTCTAGAGCCGGATCGTTTGAAGTTCAACCACGCAATGCGGCATGGGCGATGGCCAGGAAATCTTCCGCCTGCAAGCTGGCACCCCCCACCAGCGCGCCGCCCACTTCCGGCAGGGCCAGCAGGGTGGCGGCGTTGCTGGGTTTTACCGAGCCACCGTAGAGAATCCGCACCGCACTGCCTGCCGCGCCTAATTGCGCCCCCAGCCCGGCGCGGATGGCCGCGTGCATGGCGGTTACGTCCTCCGCCGTGGGGGTGCGACCAGTGCCGATGGCCCAAATCGGCTCGTAAGCCACCACCCCGGCAAAGCCCGGTGGCAGGGAGTGCTGAAGCTGGCTGCGCACCACATGCTCGGCCTCGCCCGCTTCACGCTCGGCTTCGGTTTCGCCCACGCAGATGATGGGGATGAGCCCGGCGGCAATGGCGGCTTCAGCCTTGGCGCGCACCACTGCATTGTTTTCGCCATGGTCGGCACGGCGCTCAGAATGGCCGAGAATGACATGGGTTGCGCCAGCTTCCATAAGCATCGCGGCGGAGATGTCGCCAGTATGCGGCCCTTGCGGGGTTGGGTGGCAATCCTGTCCGCCAATGGCAACGGGGCTGCCAGCTAACGCGGCGGTGAAACGCTCTAGCAGCGTAAAAGGCGGGCATATCAGCAGCTCCACTCCGGCGGGGGCGGTTTTAACCGCGGCGGCGAAACCGGCGATATCCGCCAGCTTGCCGAACATTTTCCAGTTGCCCGCTATAAGTTGCCGCATCTCTGTTTCCTCCGACCGCAAACCGGTTTTCCGGCCATGAATTGCCCAGTCCTTGCCGCCTAGCTATAGAGGCGGCGGTTTTGGGTAAAGAGAGCGATGCTGGTCGGGGTCCGGAATTTCATGGAGAGTTGGGTGGCGCGCGGGTTTTTCGCGCTGCTCGTG
>JAGWIL010000521.1 GCA_028866335.1 Rhodospirillales bacterium | reverse complement strand
CTGGCGGGGGAAGTTTGGGGCTACCGCGTGGCGATGATGGTTTCGTTCTCCGGTGCTACTGTGCTTTCCAGCTATCTGGGCTGGCATGGCGCGGTGGGGCTGGTGGCGGCGTTGGCGTTGATTGGTCCCGTTGCCGCGTTTTTTGCTCCCGAGCCGGAGGTGGTGCGCGAGGCGCGGGCGGCAAGCCTGAAGGCGCGTTTCGCCCAGGCGGTGGTGGAGCCGTTTATGGAGTTTTTGAGCCGGCGCGGGGCCTTGGTGATTCTGGCCTTTGTGTTGCTCTACCGGCTGGGCGGCGCGCTGGGTGACCCGATGATCTCGCCCTTCTATCTTTCACTGGGTTTTAACCGCACGGCGATTGCCATTGCCAACGGGCCGGTGGTGCTGGTGTGCGGGCTGGCGGGCACGGCAGCGGGCGCGGTGCTGGTGGCGCGGATCGGCGTGGGACGGGCGCTGATCGCAACCTCAGTATTACAGGCATTGGCTTTGTGCCTTTATCCGTTGCTGGGGATGTATCCACATACGCCGCATATTCTGGCCGGAATCGCCGCCGTGGAGGCGTTTGTGGGGACGTTCTCGGATACGGCGTTCTTGTCTTACCTCTCCAGCCTTTGCGCGCCGGAGCATACGGCCACGCAATATGCGCTGTTTTCCTCGTTGGCACCGATGGCGCTGCATACGGTGGCTGGGGCGAGCGGGTTTGTGGTGGAACGGACGGGGTATATTCCGTTTTTCGAGATTTGCGCGGCGGCGGCGTTGCCGGGGATTATGCTGTTGCTGGTGATTTTGCGCCGGTATCCGCCGAAGGAGAGGCGGGCTATAGCAACCTGATCTGGTCTCCCGGCCGGATGTTTCCGCCCTTGGTGACCTCGGCGAAAATGCCGAGATCAATATGCCCGAAATGCTCGCGCAACTCCTTCACCGGGTTGGCATCGCGCTCGGCGGTGTCCGGGTTGACCATGGTGGCGGGACAGCGATCAATCCGGTCCTGCACCACCATTTCCACTTCGCCGATGGCGAGTTTGCGTCCCATCCAGGAAAATTCGGCCCAGGGCTCGGAGCCTTCAATATAAATATTGGCGCGGAAACGGCGCTTGTCGCGCGGGGCACCCACGGCTTGTTCCAGCGCGGCCAGCGAGGAGAGGCCGATGAGGCTTATCACCTGGGTTCTGTGGTCACAGAAACTATGGCCCGGGAAAAAGCGGAATTGCGGTGC
>JAGWIL010000520.1 GCA_028866335.1 Rhodospirillales bacterium | reverse complement strand
TGCAAGCCGATCGTCATCTTCTCCACGCCTTCCTTGGTCTTCGGCTCCACGGAGATGTCGATCACCGGCACCGGGAAGGCCATGCGCTCCAGCACCACCGGGTCTTCGGAAGCCGCCAGGGTATCACCCGTGCCGGTATCCTTCAGGCCCACGAACGCCGCGATGTCGCCGGCGGAAACTTCCGTAATTTCCTGGCGCTTATCGGCGTGCATCTTATACATGCGGCCGATACGCTCTTTGTGGTCCTTGGTGGTGTTCTGCACGGAATCGCCGGATTTCAGCGTACCTGCATAAACGCGCACAAAAGTGAGCGAGCCGTATTTGTCGTTGATGATCTTGAAAGCGAGGCCAGCAAACGGCGCATTCGGGTCGGCCTTGATGCGGCGCGCATTGGGGTCGTCCTCCTGGCCTTCTTCCGGGGCAACCTTAATGCCCGGCACGTCAACGGGGCTCGGCAGATAGTCCAGAACGCCATCCAGCAGCGGCTGCACTCCCTTGTTTTTAAAGGCGGTGCCGCACATCACGGGGCGGAACGCGCCGGTGATGGTGCCGGTTTTAATGGCGCGCTTCAGGGTCTCGACGGAAACGTCGCCCTTCTCGAAATATTCTTCCATGCCGGCGTCGTCCACCGCCAAAGCGGTATCCAGCAGCACCTGGCGGGCTTCCTTGGCCTTCTCCAGCATGTCCGCCGGAATTTCCTCATCGTGGAACTTGGCACCCAGCTCGCCGCCTTCCCAGATGATCGCCTTCATCTCAACCAGGTCAACCACGCCAAGGAAGCCGTCCTCGATGCCGATGGGCAGCTGCAGCGGCAGTGCCACAATGTCCAGCTTCTCCTTCAGCGTGTCGAAGGCGCGGTAGAAATCCGCGCCGGTACGGTCCAGCTTGTTGATGAAGATCAGGCGCGGCACGTTGTAACGGTCAGCCAGGCGCCAGTTGGTCTCGGATTGCGGCTGCACACCGGCCACGCCCTCAATGATGAAGATCGCGCCATCGAGCACGCGGAGCGAGCGGTTCACCTCGATGTTGAAATCGATATGACCGGGCGTGTCGATGATGTTGATGGCGTGGTCTTTCCACTCGCAAGTCACGGCGGCGGAGGTGATGGTGATGCCGCGCTCACGCTCCTGCGCCATATAGTCGGTGGTGGTGTTACCATCGTGCACCTCACCAATCTTGTGAGACACGCCGGTGTAATACAGAATACGCTCCGTGGT
>JAGWIL010000098.1 GCA_028866335.1 Rhodospirillales bacterium | reverse complement strand
TCCGCCAGGGAAAGCGGCAGGCCCTCCAGAATTTTTTTAAGCGATGAGATGGAGGGGCTGACCCGGTTCTGCTCGATCAGCGAGATGGCGCCATTTGTCACCCCGGCCCGGCGGGCCAATTCTCGCTGGGTCAGCCCAAAAATCTGCCGGACCAGCTTCAGCCTGGTTCCTATATCGTCGGACATTTGCTCATCTTGTAAGGCCAGCGACATATTAACCCATCATGCGTTTAGGATATTCAACGACATTCGCTCAAAATACTTTCATCCGCAATAAAAACTGCTGTCATGAACAATCCTCTTGCGAATATTCTTGACGCGTCTCTGGCTATTGGGCGAGACTAAGAAGCCAACAAGGATTGAGGGTTTGCGTGCTGTGGTATCCCCGGCCGTATAAAAATAAGCGTTTTCAGAGTTTCGGTAGGAGCCGCGGATTGATGCCGTTCTCCTGGCGTGCCCCGGGGTCATGGCCGCCCCCAGTTTGCCGTTGTAAATGTGGGCAAGCTGCTAAATTCTGAAATATTCCGCGGAAGCGCGCCTTCTGGTGCCGCGCCATCCGCAATGGAGGCCAAATGAACAGCAAGATCGATCTTAAGGAATGGTTCGAGGAACATCGCATCACCGAGGTTGAATGCCTCGTGCCAGACATCACTGGTATTCCGCGCGGCAAGATCATGCCCGCCGAGAAATTCCTGAAAGGCGGCGCGCCGCGCTTGCCGGAGGCCATTTTCATCCAATCCGTCACCGGCGAATACCCCGATGACCCGACCGACAAGCTGACCGACCCCGCGATCATCGACATTAAACTCATCCCGGATGCTTCCACCGTGCGCCTGGTGCCCTGGGCGCATGAGCCGACCGCGCAGATTATTCATGATTGCCAGTACGCGAACGGCACGCCGGTGCCCATCGCCCCCCGGCAGGTTCTGCAACGCGTGCTGAAGCTTTATGAGGATAAAGGCTGGCAGCCAGTGCTGGCACCGGAGCTGGAGTTTTATCTCGTCGGCCGCAATACCGACCCTGACTATCCGCTCACGCCGCCGGTTGGCCGCTCCGGAAGGCAGGAAACCGGCCGCCAAGCTTATTCCATCGACGCGGTGAACGAGTTCGATCCGCTTTTCGAGGAGATGTACGATTTCTGCGACATGCAGGAGATGGATCTCGATACGCTGATCCATGAGGAGGGTGCGGCCCAGGTGGAAATCAACCTGCTGCATGGCGACCCGCTGCACCGCGCGGACCAGGTGTTTCTGTTCAAGCGCACGGTGCGGGAGGTCGCACTGCGCCACAACATCTACGCCACCTTCATGGCCAAGCCGATGGGCGGCGAGCCGGGCCGTGCGATGCATGTTCACCAGAGCATCGTGGACCCGAAAACCGGTGAAAATCTTTTCGCCGGAGCAGATGGCAAGGCCAGCCCCTTGTTCAAATCCTATCTCGCGGGCTTGCAGAAATACATTCCGGCGGTGATGCCGATTTTCGCGCCGAACGTAAATTCCTACCGCCGGCTCACACGCTTTTCCAACGCGCCGATCAATCTGCAATGGGGCTACGACAACCGCACCTGCGGCCTGCGTGTACCCTTTGGCGACGCCGCGGCGATGCGCGTGGAAAACCGCGTGCCAGGGGCGGATGCCAATCCGTATCTCGCTTTCGCGGCCACACTGGCTTGCGGCTATCTCGGCATGGTCGAAAAGCTTGAGGCCCCGCCTGAACAAATCGGCTCGGCCTATTCCGGCGAATATACGCTGCCGCGCGAGCTTTCCCACGCGCTGGATCTGATGGATGCCTCCAAACCCATCCGTGAGATCCTGGATGACAAGCTGGTGGATGTTCTGGTGGCGGTGAAGCGGTTGGAATACGAAACCTATTTGCGGGTTATTTCGTCCTGGGAACGTGAGCATCTGCTGCTGAACGTTTAAGCGCCCATGCAAACAAATTACTATCAGGCCACGCGGCGCGTGGAATTTTCCGCGCCCGCTTTGGATACCGATATCGAAACGGATGTGGCGATTGTCGGTGGCGGCATTTCCGGCGTCTCGGCGGCCTTGCATCTGGCTGAGCAAGGCTACAACCCCGTGCTGCTGGAAGCGCATGATATCGGCTGGGGGGCCTCGGGCCGCAATGGCGGCCAGGCGCTGGCTGGCTTCGGCGCTTCCATGCACTCGCTCACAAAACTTGTCGGCTCTGGCGAGGCAAAAAAGCTGTGGGACATGTCGGTGGAGGCAGTGGATTTGCTGCATTCGCGCATCCAGCGCCACGGCATCCCGTGTGATCCGCATATTGGCTATCTGCACACTGCTTTAAAACCGCGCCAGGTGCGGGAGTTGAAGCAGGAGCAGGAGGAGTTGGCCAGGCTCGGCGCGCCGGTGGGGCGGCTGCTGGAAGGGGCGGAGCTGCGGGCGCGGGTCGACTCGCCCCGTTACATCGCCGCCCTTGAGGATAAGCTCGCCGGGCATGTTCATCCGCTCAACTACACGCTGGGCCTGGCGAAAGCCGCGCAGGCGGCGGGGGCGCGCATTTTCGTAAACGCCCCTGTCACCCGTGCTGAGCATGGGCCGAGCGTCACGCTGCATGTGGGGCCGCACAAGCTGCGCGCGAAATTTCTCATCATCGCGGGGGGCGCTTATCTCAACGGGCTGGAGCAGAAACTCAACGGTTATATCATGCCCGTTGGCACCTACATCATGGCGACGGAACCCCGCGCGGATATTCCCGCCCTCATCCCCGGTAACGAGGCGGTGGCGGATATGAATTTCGTGCTGGATTATTTCCGCCGCTCGGCGGATGACCGCATGTTGTTCGGCGGGCGTGTGTCGTATTCTAAATTGCCGCCACCAAATCTGGGTGCGGCGATGCTAGGCCGCGCTGTGGCCGTGTTTCCGCAGCTCAAAACCGCCAAGGTGGAATTTGCCTGGGGCGGATTTGTGGACATCACCCGCAACCGCGCGCCGCATTTTGGCAAGCTGGCGGAAAACATCCTCTTTCTGCAAGGCTTCTCTGGCCATGGGCTGGCGCTCACCGGCCTTGCGGGCAAGCTGGCGGCGGAGGTTGTGGCCGGGCAATCGGCGCGGTTTGATGCGTTTGCCGGAATCCCGCATGCGCGCTTCCCCGGCGGCGCGCTGCTGCGTACCCCGGCTTTGCTGCTGGCCACAACCTGGTTTCGCCTGCGCGACATGTTGTAATTTTGTCTTTTCCGGGTTGCGGGTGCAAACTGTCCGCATCGCTCTTGTCCGGTGAGGAGCCTCATCATGTCGGTTCGCAAATTTCTGCTCCCCGTCAGCAGCACGTCATCCGCCGAAGCGGCGTTGCAAGCGGGGCTTTTGCTGGCCCGCATGTGGAACGCGCATCTGGAGGTTTTGTACGTTCAGGCGGATACGCGCGAGATCGCACCCTTCGCGGGTGAAGGGCTTTCCGGCGCGTTGATTGAAGACATGATGACCGCCACGGAACGCGAGGGCCGCGCGCGCGAACACGACCTTCAGGAGATGTTTACCCGCGCGGCTCAAACCGCCGCCGTGCAGGTCGGTGCCCCGCTTCGCGGCGCCAGCGAGCCGAGTGCGTGTTTCACCACCCTCGCCGGGCGGGAGGAGCAGTTGGTGGCTTACAAGGCCCGGCTGGCGGACCTCACCATCGTGCCGCACCCCCTGGCGGGAGAAGACGTGGCGGCGGCGGAAGCCTTGCACGCCGTGTTGTTCGATTCCGGGCGGCCGGTGTTGCTGGCGCCCATCATCCCCCCTGCCAGCATCGGCCAGCGCATCGCCATCGCCTGGAACGGCACCGCCAACGCGGCCTCGGCCCTGGCCTCGGTCATGCCCTTTGTGCGCCAGGCACAAGCGGTGCGGATTCTGGTGTCTGACGATTACACCCGCCCTGGCCCCACCGCGCAGGAGGTACAGACATATATTTCCCATCACGGGGTAGAGGCCGATATCGGCCATTTCAACGCCACCGACAAACATATCGGGGCAGGGCTGCTGGAAGCTGCGGCGGAATTCGGGGCGGATCTGATGTCCATGGGCGCATATTCCACCGCCTCACGCCTGCGCCAGCTCATCCTGGGCGGCACCACGCGGCATGTGCTGGAAAACGCGCAGATTTCGGTGCTGATGAACCGCTAAACCCGCTATTGCTCTCAAATTGAAACGATGGCGTATCAGGGGTGAAGAAATGTAACCCCGGGCCCTGTTACAATTGAGATCGTCCTGCCCCTGTGCCATTTGAGTCACAGTTGCCTTGAAGGCAGAACGCAGAATCTTAGTCAGTCGCAGGAGATAGACGCATGAAATCAATTCATTCCCGTGGAGCGGCCTCCCTTTGCGCCTTGCTGGGCGCAACGGCTTTGGTGGCGGTTAACGCTCTGCCGGCCCGCGCGGCGGATACGTCTCTGGATGCGACTCAGTCGGTGCAGCAGGGCTTCACCCCGGTGCCGGATTTTTCGGCTTTGGTTAAAAAGATCATGCCCGCAGTGGTTTCGGTCGATGTGAAGCTGAAAATCGATAACGTTTCGGATACGGATAATGATGGCGATAACGACAACCAAGCCCAGAACGGCCTGCCGCCGGGCTTTCCGCAAATCCCGGGCATGCCGCCCGGCTTTCCGTTTGGGGGCATGGGCCCGCAGCAGCAGCCCCAGGCGGTTGAGGCCAAGGGTTCCGGCTTCATCATTAATTCCAACGGCACCATCGTCACCAACAACCATGTGGTGAAGGATGCCAAAACGGTTACGGTGACTCTTTCGGATGGCGATAATTTTCCGGCCAAAATTATCGGCACAGACCCAAAAACCGACCTCGCGGTGTTGAAAATCGAAGCCGGTAAGCCGCTTCCCTATGTGGAACTGGGCGATTCGAAAGATGTCGCGGCGGGCCAATGGGTTATCGCCATGGGTAACCCGTTCGGCCTTGGTAACACCGTCACCACCGGCATCGTCTCCGCCCTGGGGCGCGATATCGGCGATGGGCCGTATGACCGTTTCATCCAAACGGACGCACCAATCAACGAAGGCAATTCCGGCGGGCCGCTGCTGAACCAGGAGGGGCAGGTGATCGGCGTGAACACCGCCATTCTCTCGCCCACCGGCGGTTCTGTCGGCATTGGCTTTGCCATTCCGTCGGACATGATAAAGCGCGTGGTCACGCAGCTCATCGCGCATGGCAAGGTTACGCGCGGCTTCCTCGGCGTCTCGGCGCAGATGATTACGCCGCAGATGGCGCAGGCGTTGAAGCTGCCAATGGGCAACCCGAATAACGACGGCGCGCTGATCGCGGCGATTGCGCCGAACAGCCCGGCGGCGAAGGCCGGGTTGAAGCCCGGTGATGTGATTACCGCAGTGAACGGCCAGCCGGTGAAAAGCCCTGGCGATCTGGCTTCAGACATCGCCAATGTAGACCCCTCCGCCAAGGCTGACATCACGTATTTGCGGGGCGGTGCCACCCAGGATGTCTCCGTGGCGGTGGAGGAGATGCCGAGCAACCCGGATGCCAGTTTCCAGCAGGGTGGCCAAAATGGCGGCAGCAGCCAGCAACCGGCCCCGCATGGCGCGCTGGGGTTAACCCTGGCGCCGCTCACGCCGGATCTGCGTAACCAGCTTAATCTGCCACAGGATGCCTCTGGTGTGGTCATTGTTAGCGTGAAACCCAACTCTCTGGCGGATCAGGCCGGGTTACAACAGGGGGATTTGCTGGTGGGTGTTGGCCCCACCGATGTCACCAGCCCGGATGACGCTGTGGCCGCCATCAATGCCGCCCAGAAATCCGGTGCCGGCGCGGTGGCGCTGCGCATTGTCCGCCAGGGCCAGGCACTGTTTGTTGGTATTGCCGTGAATGGCGGTGATAACAACGCCGGAAACTAATTAATTGGTTGGTTAAAAGGCGCTCCCATAAGGGCGCCTTTACCCCAACAACCTTCCGATTACCCTGGCGGTGTAATCCACCACCGGGATGATTTTTCCGTAGTTTATCCGCGTGGGGCCGATAACGCCAATGGCGCCCACAATCCGGTCTTGGGCATTGCGCGCGGGGGCGACGATCATCGAAACCCCCGCGGTGCCGAACAAGCCGGATTCCGCGCCGATGAAAATTCGTACCCCATCGGATTCATCAGCCAAATCCAGCAGCTTTAGCAACGTCTCCTCGGTTTCCAGCCTTTCAAACAAAGCCTGGATGGCGCTGAGTTTTTCAAGCTGGTCGATATCTTCAAGCAACCGTCCCTGGCCGCGCAGAATCAGAGAGCCAGCGCGCCCATCCTGGCCCCATGTGGCAAGGCCGGT
>JAGWIL010000519.1 GCA_028866335.1 Rhodospirillales bacterium | reverse complement strand
ATTCGGCCACCAAAGGCGAGCCTGCCTGGCCGCCACTGGCGATGTTCAAGGCACTGCTGCTTTCGATCTGGTACGATCTATCCGACGTTAAGTTGGCCGAGGCGCTCGACGATCGCACGTCCTTCCGTCGGTTCTGCGGGTTTTCCGTCAATGAAACGACACCTGAACGTACCGCCTTCGTCAGATTTCGCAGGCATCTGGTCGCGAACAGCATTGATCGGTCGCTGTTTGACGTTGTGACCATGCAGCTCAGAGCAAAGCCGGTGACCGTTAAGACTGGTACGCTGGTCGATGCGACCATCATTGCCTCGGCCAGCGAAGGCGATGACGACGCGCGCTGGGTCAAGCACAAGGGAAAGCGGGCGGTTCACGGCTTCAAGGCCCATGTCGGCGCCGATTCCGATACGTCACTGGTCGAAGAGTTGTCGGTCACGTCGGCCAATATCAATGATGGCCGAGCAGGCCCCGACGCTCCGCCCGACAATCCGGGCGAAGTGTTTGCCGACAGCGCCTATCGCGGCAATCACTTCCGTGACGCGGTGCGTGCGAAGGGCGGCATCCCTCGGATCGTAGCTACCGGTATGTGGGGCCACGACGAACAGGAAACGTTGCGCAAGCTGAAGGAATGGAACCAACCGATCCATCGGGTACGCGGCCGGATCGAGAAGATATTCGGGACATGGAAGCGAAGCTACGGCCTGCGCCGAATGCGATGGCGAGGTCTCGCCAAAGCCGCCGTCCAAGTCCACCTCACCGCCATCGCCTACAACCTCAAACGCACCATGAACATTCTCGCGGCCCAAGCATGAAGACTGCCATCGCTCAGGCCAAAGCGGATGTGATGTAGGTCACGGAACTCCGCATAATAGAAAACAGTGCAGTTCCAGCGCTCTACACTCACCCGCACACAGGTCTCCTAACACCATTTGCTGATGGCACTTCGGGCAGGCGGTAGCGGAACGCGGCGATGGCTCCTTGGGCCTGGCCCAGAATTTGGACAAAAATTTCATGCGATGGCCCCCCGCGCATCATGAAAGTCTTACACCAGCGCCGCCATCAACGCCATCGTGTCGGACTGTCGGGCGCGGCAGTTATAGCGCTTATTCTATATCGTTTATATTGTTGCCATTTTGGAATCTGCCGGTCATGCTGGCGGGGTGATGCTTCATTCGGCCATTTGGGCCCTGGCGCGGGTGACGCTTCGTTCGGGCTGCCCTG
>JAGWIL010000518.1 GCA_028866335.1 Rhodospirillales bacterium | reverse complement strand
CTGGCGGGCGCACTCAACGTGCCCATCACCACCTTCTTCTCCACTTTCGAGGAAAAACGCGACTGCTCCTTCGTGAAGGGCGGCACTGGCGTTGTCATCGAGCGGCGGGGCACGAAATCCGGGCATCAATATTCGCTGCTGGGCCATGCTCTGGGCGGCAATGTGGTGGTGGAACCGTACCTCATTACGCTCAGCAAAGACGCTGCACCCTACCCTGCCTTTCAGCATGAGGGCACGGAGTTCATTTATATGCTCACCGGCGAAGTATTGTACCGCCATGGCGACCAATCTTACCATCTGGCCCCCGGCGATGCGCTGTTGTTTGATTCGGCTGCCCCCCACGGCCCGGAGAAGCTGCTGGTGAAGCCGATGACCTATCTTTCCATCATCACCTACGCCCGCGAGCCGAGCTGATTTCATGGCTGGGTTGTTTGAGCGCCTGCGGGACGGCGCGGGAAGCGTTTGGCATGGCTACGTGCGGCATCCTTTTGTTGGGGGCCTGGCGGAAGGCACGCTGAGCCGCGCGGCGTTTTCGAATTTTCTAGTCCAGGACTATCTGTTTCTTATCCAGTATGCCCGCGCCTATGCGCTGCTGGCCTATAAGCTGGAGGAACTGCCAGATATCCAGGCGGCGTTGGAAACCGCAAAGGCGCTGATTAAGACCGAGATGCCGCTGCATGTCGGCTATTGCGCGGGCTGGGGCATTTCCGAGCCGCAGATGCGCGAAGCTGAACCAGCACTCGAAATGCTGGCCTATACGCGCTACGTGCTGGAAGTGGGCTTTACCGGTGATGCGCTGGATCTGCTGGCAGCCCTCGCCCCCTGCATCGCGGGCTATGCCGAGATTGGCACATGGGCTGCAAAAATGGCCAAGCCCGGTAATCCATATAAAGACTGGATCGAGACCTATACGGGACCGGAATATCTTGAATCGGTGAATGCCTCGCTGGCAATGATGGACCGGGTTGGCACGGCATTGGGCGCTGAGGCACGCCTGCCCCGGCTACAGGCGATATTTACCCAGGCAACAAAGCTGGAAGCCGCGTTCTGGAATACTGGCTGGGCGTTACAAACCTAGCCTGCGCCAATTGCAACACCGGTCGCGAACACCAGAGCTCCGCCCAGCGCCACTTGCAGCGTGGCGCGGATGGGCGAGGTATCCATATATTTCCAACGCACCCAGGAAATTACGGCAAGTTCGATAATCACCACGATAACCGCCA
>JAGWIL010000097.1 GCA_028866335.1 Rhodospirillales bacterium | reverse complement strand
ATCGGCGGGAAAAGTTACGCGGTCGAGCAGGGGAGTCTTTGGCGGCATCAGATAGCCCCTCCTGCATGCCGTGCCGTCAAAAATCGCATACCTGGTTCCGTCATACCCATTAACCCGTTCAAATATGCCCAAATCCCATTCGGAATGGCGGCCAACGCCTTGTTCATCCCAAACACATAGGTGACAATCCCAAGAAAAGCCAGAAGTGCTCTAAAACTACCACTTCTAATATACAATTTCTAACTGCCCTGGTGTTTTTTCGAATCACTGTAGGCTACAATACGCCAAAGCTTGCGGATTGTGGAGGCAATGACATATTGCAATCTCTATAATGCGGCACGGCTGTGACGCACAGGCAACAGGATTAATGATGATGGACGGTTCCCAGCCTCCGAAGACTTTGCGGGTTATTCTTGCGCAACCGCGCGGCTTTTGTGCAGGTGTGGAACGGGCGATAGACATTGTCGAACGGGCGCTGACGAAATTCGGCCCGCCCATCTATGTGCGGCATGAAATCGTCCATAATCGCCATGTTGTTGAAGACCTGCGCTCTCGTGGTGCGGTGTTTGTGGATGAGCTGGACGAAGTGCCGGAAGGCGCCTGGACCGTGTTCTCCGCACACGGGGTCGCCCGTAAGGTTGTTCAGGCCGCGGCTGACAGGACCCTCCCGGTTATTGACGCCACCTGCCCCTTGGTAGCCAAGGTGCACGCTGAAGGCCGCCGGTACGCGGCCCAAGGCCGGGAGATCGTTTTAATTGGTCATGCTGGCCACGCAGAGGTCGAGGGTACCATCGGCCAGATTGATGGCACGGTCTATTTGGTTCAAACCATTGAAGACGCTGAAAAACTTCAGGTCAAAGATCCTGAGAAACTATCCTACATCACGCAAACCACGCTTTCCGTCGACGATACCCGTGGGATAATCGCCGCTCTGCAGGCGCATTTCCCGGCCATCGTAGGGCCTGACGTGAAGGATATCTGCTACGCCACCCAAAATCGCCAGGAAGCTGTGCATCAGCTCGCTGAACTGGTCGATGTGATTTTGGTGGTCGGGAGCAAAAACTCGTCAAATTCCAACCGCTTGCGCGAAATAGGCGCAGAGCTGGGTCGGCCTGCGTATTTAATCGATGATGCCAGCGCCTTGCAGGCTGAATGGTTTCAAGGGGCTGCAAAAGTTGGTCTCACTGCTGGCGCTTCCGCACCTGAGGTTTTGGTCAGGGGCGTGATTGAAGGCCTAAAGCGGTTTGGCAAAGTAGAAATTGAAATGCTGGCAGGCACACCGGAGGATGTTAAGTTTAAACTCCCGGCAGAAGTGGCTGAAGTTTAAGGATATATAGAATGGGTGTACCGTTAAACCAAGCTCTTCGCGTCGGGAGCTATATCCTGAAGCAGCATTTGAGCGGCAACAAGCGTTATCCGCTGGTGCTAATGCTGGAGCCGCTCTTTCGTTGCAACCTGGCTTGCCAGGGCTGTGGTAAAATTGATTACCCCAATGAAATCCTGAATCAGCGCATTTCAGTGGCGGATGCGATTCTGGCGGCTGAGGAATGCCCGGCGCCAATCATCGCCATCGCCGGTGGCGAGCCGCTGCTGCACAGGGAAATGCCGCAGATCGTCGAAGCCTATCTGAAGATGGGCAAATTCGTGATTCTGTGCACCAACGCGCTGCTGCTGGAGAAAAAGATCGACCAGTACAAGCCGCATAAGAATTTCTGTTGGGACATCCATCTGGATGGCGACAAAGAGATGCATGACCGCTCCGTCGACCAGGCGGGCGTTTACGAGCGTGCGGTGGATGCAATTAAGCTCAGCAAAGCCAAGGGCTTCCGCACCTCCATCAACTGCACCTTGTTCGACGGCGCGGACCCGGACCGGGTTGCCGCCTTCCTGGATACGGTGGCGGATCTCGACATTGAGGGCGTGATGACCTCTCCGGGCTACGCTTATGAACGCGCCCCGGACCAAGAGCATTTCCTTAACCGCCAGCGCACCAAGGAGCTGTTCCGGGCGATCTTCCGCCGCGGCAAGGAGAGTGCAAAGCGCGGCAAGAAATGGAAATTTACCCAGTCGCCGCTGTTTCTAGACTTCCTGGCAGGCAACCAAAGCTATGCCTGCACGCCCTGGGGCAACCCAACCCGCAATGTGTTCGGCTGGCAGCGCCCTTGCTACCTGCTGGGCGAAGGCTACGCCAAAAGCTTCAAGGAGCTGATGGAAACCACGGAATGGGACCGCTACGGCGTTGGCAATTACGAAAAATGCTCCGATTGCATGGTGCATTCCGGGTTTGAGGCCACTGCGGTGATGGATTCCATCAAGCGCCCCTGGCAGATCGCCAAGGTTGCTCTTGGCGGCATCAAAACCGAAGGTGCTATGGCCAAGGACATTCCGCTCGATAAGGCTCGCAAGGCGGAATATGTGTTTTCCAAGCATGTGGAGACCAAAGTGGCGGAGATTCAAACCGCCAAGGCCACGCGCCACGCCGCATTACCGGCGGAGTGAGTTTATAACGTCCGGCCTCGTTTCAGGATGAGGCCGGGAGTGTTTTCAACCGTTCCAGTAAAGCCTGCCTCGCGGCCCTGGCGTCGCGGCCCACGGCGATAAGCCCGGGAATTTGCCATGGCTTCCGGGCGATGGAGCGCATGAGCTGGAGAACATCCAAACTCCCATCTTCCTTCAGTGCTACAAGCGCTGCGGGGGGCAGAGCGCGTTCCGCCGGGTCTGCCACTGCGCGCAAAACTGCGAAAGGCAATTTGTTTTCCTTGGCGATTCTCGCGACTGAACCTGATTCAAGGTCGATGGCCGCCGGATGGCTGCGCTGATACAACAATGCCTTGGCCTGGGTTGAGGCAGCGACTTTGTTTCCGCCTAAAATCGCCCCAGCCGTCATACCGCCAAGAAATTCTATGAGCCGATAATCGCAAGGGTAGGTGCGTGTGCCATAGATCACCACAGATGGTACCAGAACTGTGCCAGGCTTCAGCCCTGGCCGTAACCCGCCTGCCAGACCAAAACTGATGAGAGCCTCGGCTCCTTCTTGTACTAGCGCCTCGGCGGCATCCAGGGCACCGTGCGGTGTGCCGCCACCGGCCCGCACCATGAAACCGGCTTTATCTAGCCATTGGGCCTCTGCCTTTAGCCCTGTAACGACGCCGATTTTGGCTCGATTCATATTTTGCCTAGAATTGGCTAAAGCAGGTTGACTTGGTGAGCCCGGTGGGGGTCGAACCCACGACCAACCGATTAAAAGTCGGTTGCTCTACCACTGAGCTACAGGCTCTTACCAAGGCGGCGCGGGGAAGAACCCGCATCCGGCGAGGCTGCAAAAACCACCTTTAACCATGCGAAGTCAAGCCGTTGAAGCCAGCAATGGTCATCATAGGGAATAAAAAACGCGCCACATGGGCGCGTTTTAAAAAACTGGGCTTACACGGCCTTTAATGTCGCCATGTCGATACAAAAGCGATACTTCACATCGCTCTTTAACATGCGCTCATATGCCTCGTTAATCTTCTGAATCGGGATCATCTCGATCTCGGCGGCGATGTTATGCTTGCCGCAGAAATCCAACATCTCCTGCGTTTCTTTTATGCCGCCGATAATAGAGCCGGCAAAATTGCGGCGCCTCATCAGCAGCGGGAACACGGGTATGGGTAGCGGGTGCTCTGGTGCGCCTACCTGCACCATTGTGGCATCACGCTTCAACAGGTTGAAATAAGGGGAAAGGTCGTGAGAGGCGGAAACTGTATCAATAATCAGGTCGAAGCTTTCGGCATGTTCTGCCATCTGCGTTTCGTCTTTTGAAAGAATTACCAGGCTGGCACCGAGCTTCTTCGCATCCTCCACCTTGCTGGCGGAGGTTGTGAATAATGCCGTCTCTGCACCCATCGCATGGGCCAGCTTCACGCCCATATGGCCAAGCCCGCCTAGCCCGATAATCCCAACTTTCTTGCCCGGCCCAGCACCCCAGTGGCGCAGCGGCGAATAAAGCGTGATGCCCGCGCATAGCAGCGGCGCAGCTGCGGCCGGGTCCAAATTCTGCGGAATTTTAAGCACGAAATTTTCATCAACGACGATTCGGTCGGAATACCCGCCCTTGGAAGGCTCGTTAATCACCTTGTCCGTGCCGCCATAGGTCTGGCCGGCTAGCCCCTCGGCGCAATATTGCTCCAGTCCTTCCTGGCAGGAGGGGCAGGTGCGGCAGCTGTTCACCATGCAGCCAACCCCAACCAGGTCGCCCACCTTATATTTGCTTACATCCGCGCCGACGCTCTTTACCCGGCCGACAATTTCATGCCCCGGCACGGCGGGGTATTGGGTAAAATGCCACTCATCCCGGGCGAAATGCAGGTCCGAATGGCACACGCCGCAGAACATGATCTCAATTTCTACATCGCTTTTACCAGCATCCCGCCGGTTGAACGTCAGGGGGCCAAGAGGAGAGGAGGGGCTTGTTGCCCCGAAACCTGTGCAAATGAGCATATTCTATTCCCTGTTTAAGTAAGGCAGCCCCCATGTTGGCCGAACACAACAAAATTCAACTATTTCGTAAGGCTGCAATAAAAATTACTTCGAACAAGTTTCTTTAAAAGAATTGTTTGTTCTTGTTGGTTGACGCGGTGGGGTAGCTCCTGTAACCTTTCCTTATAGGAAGGAGAGTTGAGCGGGATGTGTGGGATTGCCGGATTATTTCTTAAGAACAAGGCGCTCGAACCGCAGCTCGGTGCGTTGATGTCAGGTATGTTGAACGTGCTGACTGAGCGTGGGCCGGATTCGGCGGGCTTCGCGATTTATGGCGCGGCCATGCCTGGACACGTCAAATTCACAATTCGCGCGCCGATGGGCTTTAATGTTGAATCCCTGGCCACGAAATTCGGCGCGACGATCTCCGCGCATGACGATCACACCGTCGTCAGCGTTCTTGCCGCGCGCGAGGCTGAAACCCGTGCTTTCCTGGAAACCCAACCGGGGCTTACCATTGTTTCCGTCGGTAATCGTATGGAGCTGTTCAAGGGCGTTGGTCTGCCTGAAGCAGTCAGCACACGCTTTGGTCTTTCCGGCATGACCGGCACCCACGCGATCGGCCATACCCGCATGGCGACCGAATCGGCGGTGACGACCGAAGGGGCGCATCCTTTCTCCACCGGTGCCGATCAATGCCTGGTGCATAACGGCTCTTTGTCAAATCATAACGATGTCCGCCGGACCCTGATCCGTGAAGGTATCAAATTCGCCACCCAGAACGACACGGAGGTTGCCGCAGGCTACCTTTCTTATAAGCTGCGTGAAGGTGCGAAGCTGGACGAGGCGCTGACCTCGGCGTTGAACGACCTCGACGGCTTCTATAATTTTGTCGTGGGCACCGAGAGCGGGTTTGGCGTGCTGCGCGACCCCGTCTCGTGCAAGCCGGCGGTGATGGCCGAGACCGAGGATTATGTTGCCTTCGCGTCGGAATATCGTGCCCTTGTCGGCTTGCCTGGGATTGAGGCTGCACGGCTGTTCGAGCCTGAACCCGCCAAAGTTTATTTCTGGGAGCGCGCGGCGTGAGCGCGGCATTGCAAAAATCCATGGAACCCGCAGTGAGTTTCGATCTCGCCGCGGCCAGCCTGCGGGAGCTGAACGCTACCCTGCAAACGCTGCCCGCTGACACAAACCAAACAGCCTGGAGCATTCTCAACCCGCAAGGTGCCCACGCTCTTGCTGTTGGCATAACCGTGCCGATCTCTGTCACCCTGAACGGCCATGCGGGTTACTATTGCGCTGGCATGAACGACGGTGCCGCGATTACCGTAAATGGCAATGTGGGCACAGGCGTGGCGGAAAACATGATGTCAGGCCTCGTGCATGTGAAAGGCGATGCCAGCCAGTCCGCCGGTGCAACTGCTCATGGCGGTTTGCTGATTATTGAAGGTAATGCCTCCGCCCGTTGCGGCATCTCGATGAAAGGCATCGACATCGTGGTGAAGGGCAATGTCGGCCACATGAGCGCCTTCATGGCCCAGAGCGGCAATCTTGTGGTGTGCGGTGATGCTGGCGATGCCCTGGGTGATTCTCTTTACGAGGCTCGGCTTTTCGTCAAGGGCAAGGTCGCCAGCCTGGGGGCTGATTGTGAGAAGAAGGACATGACCGAAGAGGACAAAGTCATTCTCGCAAATCTGCTCAGCAAGGCCGGTATCGAGGATAGCGTGGAGAGCTTTACCCGCTACGGTTCCGCCCGCACGCTCTATCATTTCCATGTCGACAACGCAGGTGCGTACTAACCATGAACGACACGCCCGGTTCTCATATTCCCCGTACA
>JAGWIL010000517.1 GCA_028866335.1 Rhodospirillales bacterium | reverse complement strand
CGGGGCAGGGCGGCATATCCGCCGCGCTCCACCGTTTCCGCCAGCACCGCCCCCAAGGGCTGGGCAGCGGCCAATTTTGGCATGGTGTTTAGCGCGGCGATGGCCAGCGGCTCCAGCAGCTTCCGATAAAGCGCGCCACCGCCGGCCAAAGCCTCCACCAGATCTCCTGGTTTTGCCTTGAGCAGTTTTTTCAGCGCCAGATAGTTCCAGGGCTGTGTTCCCGGTACGCGATGCCTTGGCTTGAAAACCCACCACGGAAAATGCCCAATGGTAAGCCGCAGCGTCCAGGCTTCGCCGGTTTTAACATCTCGGAACGGAAAAATGGGGTCTGCCGGGCCGATAAGCGAATGCCTGGCCCCGATGCGCTGCAGATAATTGAGTGTTGAGATATTGCCTGAAAGCAGGAGATGGTTGCCGTTATCAATCCGGCAATCCAGTTGCTTGTCGAAATAAGAGCGTGCGCGCCCACCGGCCTGGGGGGCGGCCTCAAACAGCACGATGCGATGCCCGCTTTCGGCCAAGCGGCAGGCGGCGGAAAGCCCGGCAAGCCCGGCACCGATGACATGTACGCTCACGCCCCCTCCTTCATCC
The DNA here is from genome assembly GCA_028866335.1 of Rhodospirillales bacterium. The sequence continues at coordinate 633 of JAGWIL010000517.1, read as the reverse complement.
CGCCAGTAACCGCGCCGCCAGTATCAGCTTTTTCCATTTCGGTAATGTAACGCGGCTTTGTGTATAGTCAAAGTTGCGGCGGCGCAGAATATCCAGCAGCGGGCGGTAGCTGGCTTCCATCAGCCGGGCAGGGCGCATGGCTTTGGCATCACAGCGCGCCATGGCGGCGTGGGCGCGGGCAAAATTCTGCTCCGCCATCTCCGCAACCCGGGCGCAAAGCTGCGGCAAAGCGGGGGCGGTAATGATAAGCGACGGGTTCGTTGTTATCCCCGCATCTTCCAGAAATTCGGCGGGCAGATAGATGCGCCCGCGCTCCGCATCCTCGGCCACATCACGCAGTATATTGGTGAGCTGCAACCCGCGCCCCAGCGCATGGGCCACCTCGTCCGCCGCCGGGGAGGCGTCACCAAACACCCGCACGGAAAGCCGCCCCACGGCGGAGGCCACGCGGTCGCAGTAAAGATCTAGCTCCGCCAAAGGCGGGGCGATGATCGGTTCGCCCGCATCCATCTCCATGCCGTCGATGATGGCGATGAAATCCTCCTGGCGGACATGGTAGTCACCCACCACGCTCAGCAGCGCCCGGGTGATCGGGCAATCAGCCTCGCCGCGATCATACAAGCCAGCAATACG
>JAGWIL010000516.1 GCA_028866335.1 Rhodospirillales bacterium | reverse complement strand
GAGGGCTGGGTGGCGGCAAGACCATTGACGGCGCTGGCGTGACCGCGTTAGGACGCCATACCCTGGATGGCGGACGTAGCTCAGTTGGTAGAGCGCCGGTTTGTGGTACCGGTTGTCGCGGGTTCAATCCCCGTCGTTCGCCCCAGGGGTTTTCCTTTTCATGAACATTGCGGCGCTGATTCTGGCCGGTGGCAAGGCCACGAGGTTCGGCGGGGCGGATAAGGCATTCGTGCGCCTGCAAGGCCGCCCACTTATCGAGCATGTGCTGGACCGGTTGCGGCCCCAGGCGGAGGCAATGGCCATCAGCGCCAATGGCGAGCCCACGCGCTTTGCGGCTTACGGCCTACCCGTGCTGGCGGATGTGCCGGAATTTTCCGCCTGCGGGCCTTTGGCGGGGGTGGCGGCGGGGCTTGCCTGGGCTGAAAGCGTGGGGGTGGAATTTCTGCTTACCATGCCGGTGGATACGCCATTTTTTCCGTTCACTTTGGTGGCTGAACTTTCCCCCGGCCCATCAGTGGCGGTTTATGCAGGGCGGCAGCACCACCTGGCGGCACTCTGGCCGGTTGCTTTCCGCAAGGGGCTGGAGAATTTCCTGCGCCAGGACGCGAAATTTAAGGTACGCGATGCACTAACCCTGTGCGGCGCCAGGCAGGTGGCTTTTACAAGCCCGCACGACCCCTTTGCGAATCTCAACAGTCCAGGGGAGCTCTCGGGTTTCGAGTAATAATCGGCGGTTTGTAAAATATTTACACTGCACCAGCGAAATTGGTGTACATGTTAACGTATTTACCCGGTATTTTCACAAAACAATCTAAGCCGCCTGGGTTTTGGGCGTAAGGGGATTACCGCAAGCGCCATAATTTTTTGCGGAGCCTCCCAATGTCGTACCAAGACAGTCTGCGTAGCACGAGCGATCTCATTGCCGCCAAGGGCAGCACCTGGGAGGGCGTTTCTCCCGAGGCTGTTTCCCGGATGCGGTTGCAGAATCGCTTCCAAACCGGGCTGGACATTGCCCGCTACACCGCGAAAACTCTGCGGCAGGACATGGCGGCATATGATGCGGACCCGGCGCAGTACACGCAGTCCCTCGGCTGCTGGCACGGGTTTATCGCGCAGCAGCAGATGATTTCGGTGAAGAAGCATTTCGGCACCACCAAGGGGCGTTACATCTATCTCTCCGGCTGGATGATTGCGGCCATGCGCTCCGAATTCGGGCCGCTGCCG
>JAGWIL010000515.1 GCA_028866335.1 Rhodospirillales bacterium | reverse complement strand
CCAGCTTTTCGGCGGCTTCCTTTTCCTTCGCGGCGATGGAAGCCTCACGGGCGGCAATCTCCGCTTCCCGGCGTTCCATCTCGATGCGCGCAGCCTCGAACTCAGCGAGACGTTCGGCCTCAGCCTTTTCCGCAGACTCGCGTTCTATGCGCGCCTGTTCGGCTTCCCATTCGTCCAGGGGCTTGCGCACTTCATCCTTGAGGGCATCCAGGTAATCGCGGGCCTTCTTACGGGATGCGTCAACCTCGGCCGACTTCTTTTTCCACTCCGCGACAAGCGACTTGCCAGCCTCGTCGATCGTGGTCTTACTGCGCGCCACTTTGTATGCCAGCGACGCGATTTCCTTGCGACCGCCTGCCGTCGAAACATCAGGAACGATCGTTGCCGTTTCCTGCCGAATCTTCGCCAGCAACTCGTCCAGGTTCGGCCCAGTGAAAACTTCAACCGCATTGATCGACTCAAGCGGGATAAGCGATTGTCCGTCCATTACTTGCTCCTCCCCGGATCGCCGGGCGCGTTGTTGGAAAGTGGTGCAGGCACCGTCACGCGAATGCGTGGCTTGGGTGAGCCTTCGCGGACGCTCACGGAGTGCAGGCGAAAGGGCGCGACGCAGCCCTGACGTGTCGCTGATGACTGCGCGAAGCTGGACAGCCGCAGCGCTTCGGGGTCGACGTAGTGCGCGTCGATCGGGTGCCATTTGGCGAACATGTTGCGGACTGCGTTCATGCGACATCCTCGGCATAGGTGCCAGCCGCACCCGGATCGGTACACGCGGGAGGGTTCGTGATCTCACCGGGCGAAGCTGGCGTTGAAAGGGTGCTCGGGTAGTGCAAAATCGCGCGCTTGAGCAGGCGCATCTCCACGTCGCGCACGTAGGGCCGGATGTCCTCGGGCCAGTCGCTCGCCTCGATCAGCAGGCCGCTCATTTCCGCGCCCCCACTTCAGTCTCAGCCGCGAACTTGATGCGCTGCTCAACCTGTTTGTGTGCCGCATCAGCAGCGCGAGCCAGTGCACGCATCGCGTCCAGGTTGCCTGCGTAGCTGGTGGCCTCGTCGAACGAATCCCCGTGGAACAGGCGATTCAGCGCATGCGATGCGGCGTGCAGCACGATCAGCAGCTCGGCGAGCTTTTCGGCGTCATTTACCGAGTCATCGCAAACCGCTTCGAGCAGGCGATCCGGGTCAGCGAAGAGCGCGTCACACTCGGCGTCAATGGCCGCGTCGTCGGCGT
>JAGWIL010000514.1 GCA_028866335.1 Rhodospirillales bacterium | reverse complement strand
GTGGGAATACCCACCAGCATGGTGGCAACAGAGAAGAAGCCGTTAATATCCGGCCCGGAGCCCATGGTGAAGAAATGGTGCAGCCAGACCAACCAGGAAATGCCGGCGATGGCAAACGTTGCTGCCACCATCGTCACATATCCGAACAGCGGCTTTTCAGAGAAGGTGGGGATAACCTCAGACAGCACACCGAAGGTCGGCAGAATGAGGAAGTAAACCTCAGGATGACCCCAGATCCAGAACAGATTGGTGTACAGCATGAGGTTGCCGCCCATGCCGGCGGTGAAGAAATGCGTGCCGAGGTAACGGTCTGCCCCCAACAGCGCCAGCGCCACACCCAGAACCGGGAAGGCGGTGAGGCCGATGATGTTGGTGGAAAGTGTGGTCCAGGAGAATACCGGCATACGGAACCAGGTCATGCCTGGGGCGCGCATATCCACAATGGTCACAATCATGTTGATGGCGTTCAGCGTGGTGCCGACAGAAGAAATCTGAATCGCCCACATCCAGTAATCGACGCCCGTGCCCGGCGAGAAAGGCAGTTCAGTGAGCGGGATAAGCCCCACCCAGCCAGCCTGCGAGAAATCGCCCACAAAGAGGGAGAGCATAATCAGCGCCGCCGCCGCCGTGGTCAGCCACAGGCTCACCGCGTTCATGTACGGAAATGCCATATCTCGCGCGCCGATTTGCAAGGGGACTACGATGTTCTGAAAGCCGGTGAGAATCGGCGTGGCCGCGAACAGGATCATGATGGTGCCGTGCGCGGAATACACCTGGTCGAAATGGAAGGGTGGCAAAAACCCGTGCTGCGCGCCCAAATAGCCCGCGGCGTGCGGCCCGTTAGCCAATACCTGCTGGGTGCGGATGAGCAGCCCATCAGCAAAGCCGCGGAACAGCATGACAAGACCGACGATGATATACATCACGCCGATTTTTTTATGGTCGACCGTGGTTAACCACTCGCGCCATAAATAGCCGATTTTCTTGTAGTAAAGAACAACGCCGACCACCGCCAGGCCGATCAACGCGGCGACCGCAAAGGTTACCTGCAAGATCGGGTTGGTGTAGGGAATTTGGTCCAGCGTGAGGCGGCCAAACAGCAGCGACCAGGGACCGGGAGCTTGTAATTGCATGATCTACCTTCCTTCGCTCTATTTCTCGTTAGAGCCGATGCTCTTGGTCAGTTCCGAAGACACCGGGTACACAACACCCGCCTGCGCCGCGGCCACGAC
>JAGWIL010000513.1 GCA_028866335.1 Rhodospirillales bacterium | reverse complement strand
CTCGGCCGGGGCTTCGGTGATTACCTTGCAATTCAATCTTTCGCTGAGCCTGGACGTGGCGGAGCAGGAGGTGCAAGCAGCACTCAATGCCGCGGGCAATCTGCTGCCGGCTGATCTTCCAGCCCCGCCTATCTATGCCAAGGTGAATCCGGCGGATGCGCCGGTCATGACGCTGGCAATCACGTCCAAAACCATGAACCTCACGGATGTTGAAAAAATCGTGGATTCGCGCCTGGCGTCGAAGATATCCGAAATTTCCGGTGTTGGGCTGGTTTCGGTTTCCGGCGGCAACCAGCTGGCGATAAGGGTGAATGTGAACCCGCAGGCGCTAGCCTCCTACGGCATTTCCATCGACAATATCCGTACGGATATTTCCAATCTCAACGTCAATTCGCCGAAGGGCAGTTTTTCCGGCCCGGCACAAACCTACACAATTAACGATAACGACCAGATTACCGATCCGGCGGAATACGAAAATCTCGTCATCGCGTACAAAAATGGCACGCCGGTTTTCCTGAAGGATGTCGCGACGATTATTTCCGCACCCGAAAATGCGGAGCTAGGCGCCTGGGCCAACCGCACGCCTGCGATTATTCTGAACATCCAGCGCCAGCCGAATGCGAATGTGATTCAAACGGTTGACGCCATTAAAACCGCGCTGCCCACCCTCACCACCGGCTTGCCTGCGGCCTTGCAGATTGCGGTGATGAGCGACGGCACAACTTCAATCCGAGCCTCTGTGCGTGATGCCGAGTTTGAGCTTCTGCTCAGCATTCTTCTCGTTGTGGCGGTCATTTATCTGTTCCTAGGCAGCCTGCGCGCCACCATCATCCCCAGCATTTCAGTGCCGGTATCACTCATCGGCACGTTGGCCTTCATGTATCTCGCCGGATTTTCCATCGACAATCTTTCGCTGATGGCGCTGATCGTGGCGACGGGTTTTGTGGTGGATGATTCCATCGTGATGATCGAAAACATCGCCCGCTACCTGGAAATGGGCGAGAGCCCGTTGCAGGCTGCCCTGAAGGGCGCGGGGCAGATGGGCTTTACCATTATCTCGCTCACGGTCTCTCTCATCGCTGTGCTTATTCCGCTTTTGTTCATGGGCGATGTGACGGGGCGGCTCTTCTCGGAATTCGCGGTAACGCTGGCTGTAACAATCGTGATCTCGGCAGTGGTATCCCTCACGCTTGTGCCGATGCTCTGCGCGCGCATTTTGCGGCCTTCGGCGCA